>JALHTS010000017.1 GCA_022865965.1 Ignavibacteriaceae bacterium | reverse complement strand
ATTATAAAATAATCTAGGGTTTCCTATGAACATTATTTTTATGGGCACACCGGACTTTTCAATTCCTTCCTTAAAAATTCTTCTTGAAAGCAAGCATAGAATAGTTGCCGTTGTTACTCAGCCAGATAAAGAGCGGGGGAGAGGTCAAAAAGTTTCTTTTACTGCCGTAAAAGAATTTGCTCTTAATAATAATCTTCCGGTTCTCCAGCCGGAAAAGTTAAAGGATGAAAAGTTTGTAGCGGATTTAAAGCAACTTAACGCTGACTTATTTGTTGTTGTTGCATTCAGAATTTTACCCAAAGAAATTTTTGAAATCCCAAAATTTGGTTCGTTTAATCTCCACGGATCATATCTTCCTAAATACCGCGGTGCAGCACCAATCCAGTGGGCATTAATAAACGGTGATACAGGAACAGGCTTAACAACTTTCAAGCTTGCTGAAAAAGTTGATACGGGAAATATCTATTTGCAGGAAAAAGTAAAAATAAATCCGGATGATAATTTTGAATCCCTTCACGATAGAATGAGTTTACTCGGTGCTGAACTTGTACTTAAAACTGTCAACTTAATTGATAGTGATAATTTCGAGCTGCAACAGCAGGATGATTCACTCGCTTCACCGGCACCAAAGATTACTAAAGAAATTTGTAAAATTGAGTGGAACAAATCAGCAGAAGAAATCCATAATCTTGTGAGAGGTTTATCACCGCATCCGGCAGCGTATTTTAATTACAACGATAAAGTAATTAAAATTTATAAAACTGAAATTGCAAAAAATTATAATTTAAAATCCTCCGAGTTTCATCAAACCAAAACAGAATTAATAATAGGCTGTGGAAAAGATGCATTAAGAATTCTTGAAATACAACAGGAAGGAAAAAAGCAAATGAACATTGAAGAATTTTTGAGAGGATTTAGAATTTGACCATATGCATTGCTGGCCTTAGTTATTAATCAAATTCATTAATCTTTATTAAATTTAGAAGGATAAACATTAATTACAGAAATTGAGTCGTTGTTTTCTGATTTTGTATAAATATATCTTGAGTTTGTAATTTTAACAATCCTGTACCTGGTTTCATCTGCAATATCTTTTCTTTCAATATAATTAAGAAAATCTAACTTATATTCATCACTCCAATAATGCATAGGGATTATTATTTTCGGATGTATAATCTCAATAAATTTTTCTACCTGAGGAATAAATTTACTTTTACCTTCAATAGGTATTAAAACCACATCACAATCCACTGGGATATTATCTTTTATATAGTCCAAATTATCAATGGAATCAATATTTATTATATTGGCTTGACAATCACCAAGATGTAAAATTGTTATTCCATTATATTTAAACAAATAACTAATATTGTTTTTTATAGAAACATTATCTTCTGAAGTGAGAATAGGATAAATTAAAAGGTTTTTAATCCTTATGGTATCTGTCTTATTTAAAATGTACTTCGTTTGCGAGGGAATTCTAGTTGTATCATAATGATCGTCATGCATATGAGAGTATGTAATAATAGTAGGGTGAAAATCGCCAATATCATATATTGGACTGTTCCATCCGTAGTCAATATAGGCATTAGGGTTTCCATAATCAGTTAAAACGCTGATTTCATTACCAAAAAAAATTAAGAACGAAGAATGTCCCAAATAATAAAATTGAACAGAATCATTTTGAGCATAACTACTTAAATTAAATAATATAAAAAAGATTACAATCCACATCTTAAAAATCTTCAACATATTTAAAATCCATTTTGGGTAATTACTGCCAAGAAAATTATTTATATAATTTTATTACACAACAGCTTAAAGTATCAATTAAAAATAATGAAAAGATCAGAATTATTTATTGATTGTGGAAAAAATATTTTTGTATTCCTAAAAACCAGCAGGGAGGAAAGAAACTTATGACTATTGAAGAATTCTTAAGAGGATTTAGCTTTAGTTAATAATTGCATTCAAAACAGAAAATAAAATCAGAATAAACAATAGCACCACTAATGATAAAAGCATATACTTAGATTCTTTAGCAGCAGATTCATTACCACGTATAGATCTGTAGCCTATTAAACAAAAAAAGAAACCGACAACGATCATTATAAATCCGATCATAAAAATCGGAATTAACCAGAATATTAATGATTTATCCGCCTTATCTATTGAATCGAGTACCGTGCTTATATAAAAACCGGTGCTGAACAATCCGGTTACGATTAATACAATCCCGGAAACT
>JALHTS010000122.1 GCA_022865965.1 Ignavibacteriaceae bacterium | reverse complement strand
TTTAATATTAGCGTCTATACTTGTTAATGTAACTTTTCAATTTGGTAATGTTGTGCTTGCAGAATCAGCGTTAAGCTATCTTGGACTTGGTTTGGGAAATGAATATTCATCTTGGGGCTCGATGATACAATCAGGTCAGGAATATATTTCTCAGTCGTGGTGGATGATAATATTACCCGGCTTGTTATTGATCATTACTTTGCTCACAATAAATGATTTCGGGAAAAAAATAAAAGAATACTATAACCCTAGAGTTAAATATGATTAATCAACGATACATAATAAAGAAAAAGCTTGGAGAGGGACGAAGCAAAGTATTCAGTGTAATTGATTCTGAATTCTCGGAAAAAGAAATAGCGATGAAAATTCTTCCTCCAAATGTTCTGCAGGAAGAGAAAGACGCTTTCAGACAAGAATATTTCACACTTCAAAAATTGGATCATCCGAATATTATTAAGGCTTATGACATTGGCCAAATTTTGACCGTTGATGAAGAAGACCAAGATATTGAAACGGGTTCTTCTTACATAACTCTTGAGCGTTTCGATTCAGTTGAACTGATGGATTATCCATCTCTAGATAATAAAGAAAAACTGATTTCAATCATCAAGCAAATTTGCTCTGTACTTTATTATCTTCATCAATCAAATTACATCTATTATGATCTAAAACCACAGAACGTTTTAGTGGCTTCTATTAATGATTTTCCACAAGTCAAAATAATTGATTTAGGGTTTGCTCGTTATATACTATCCGACTATGACAATAAAGTACGTGGAACAGCAGAATATATTGCTCCCGAATTACTAAAAAAAGAGAATCATGATCACAGTATTGATCTCTACTCGCTGGGAATAATCCTTTATCGTATTATTTATGGTAAACTTCCGTTCGATGCTAAGACCGAGCTTGATATTTATAAAGCTCACATTGAATCAGAATTTGAATTTCCCGAATCAAATTTCTCAGAAAAATTAATTAATATTGTCAAAAAACTGCTAAAAAAAGATCCTCAGGAAAGATATACAAATTCGCTTCAGGTACTTGTGGATTTGGGAATTGAAATTAATATTCAATTGACCAAAGACTTTCTACCCGCTAAAATTTTGAGCAGCAGAAAAGATATTCTGAACATTGTTAAAACCTATCTTAATGATAAAAATAGTAATGAAATTTTTTCACTAAGAGGATTTAGTGGAGCAGGAAAATCACAAGTAATTTCGGAATTACATTCAATTTATTCCCAAACAGTATATGTTGAGAACTCAAGACGCAAAACAGGCGTAGAATTAATTCGTTTTTTCCTTCATAAGTTGCTATTCAATGACGATATCTTCAACAGCGTTTCACGGGAAGACCAGGAATATATAAAACAATTATTCAGTACTGATGAAATTGAAATATCTGATACTCTTAAAGCACTTTTAACAAGGGTTACAGAGAATAAAAAACTTTTACTAATGATTGACGACTATAATTTATATGATGACTTTGCAAAAGAAGCTATTAATGAAATATTACAGATTCTGCAGATAAATAAAGTAAAAGTTATTATTGCCGAATCATCTGAGTTTGATTATGCAACTGAAAAATTATATAATGTTCAGAACATTAATCTAACACCATTCACCGACAGACAATTATCAGAATATTTAGATCTAAGTTATTATCCAAATTTTCCCAAGCACAAACTCAAAAAAGTAATTTTGGATTATGCTGACTTACTGCCGGGAAGTGTTGTACAGTTTATAAAAGATATTCTAATCCTCGGCGTTATGAGGTATGAATCTGGAGAAGTCAAATTTGTTTATGAAGATAATATTGAAGAAGCTCTTAGTGGTTCTAATGAAGAAGTTTACCGCTTAAGATTGAGTAATCTTTCAGAAGATGAACTGAGAACAGCACAGCTAATATCTGCATTTAATATTTCTGTAGAACAGATGGTGTTAGCCTCAGTTTTAAATAAATCCTCAAAGGAAATTGAAGAAATACTTGAAAACCTTCTATATAAAAACATAATTAATTCCCTTAGTCTAAGCAATTCACCGAATATTATTTCCGATAGTTTTAAAAGATATATCTATAACACAATACAAGAAAAAAAGAAATACCATTTAGTCGTTGCCAGTTTAATAAAACGCATCTTACCCGGATTTAACGCAGTTGAACATGCAAGACAATATGAACTTGCAGGTGATGTTCTTAAAGTTGTTGAACTAATCAATAAAGAAATTAAAAAGGCCGAAAATCTTTCGGCATATAGTTACAAAAGGAAATTGATTGAAGATTTATTAATGCTTGATGTAAACGATGATATAAGGACAAGTCTTCACCTCGAACTAATAAAAACATTGTATAAATTAAGTGATTTTAATGCAGTCATCGAATGTTTTGGGTACTTAAACATTGACACTATCGATGAAAATTCCCAGAAAGATTTAATGTTTGTTCAAGGCAGTTCTTTAATTTCAATAAGACGAATTGATGAGGGCATAGAAAAACTAAATGCTCTATTAAAATCAAATCTAGAACCATCAACAAGACAAAAAGTATTAGTCGAAATAGCTTATGCAAACTTTGAAAAAAATAATTATAAAGAAGCTGAAGAAATAGCACTTGATCTGTTGAATAGTGAAAATACATTAGATGAAGAAAAAGGAAGATGTTTTAATCTTCTTGGGATGATTAAAGTTTATGTTGAGGAAGACTTGCACTCTGCTATAGATAAGTTTAGCATAGCACTTAATATGTATCAAAAAGCACAGTTGCCAAGAAGGGTTGCCGGGGTTGAGTTAAATATAGGAAACATTTATAGCATGCTTGGCGATAGCAAAAAAACAGAAGAACATTGGGATAATGCTTTGAGGATAAATAAATCGGTTGGTAACTTGGAACAAGAAGCTATTATGTTGGTTAATTACGGGAATTATTATAAACATAAATTTAGCTTTGAAAAAGCAGTTAAACAGATGATGCGCTCCGAACAAATATTTTCAAGTTTAGGGAATGAAAATTATCGTGCTATAGTTCTTACGAATCTTGGGGAGGTTTACTTAATTATATGTGAATATCAAAAGTCATCTGACTGTCTTACAAATGCTGTCGATGCTTTTAGTCGTTTAGAAAATTATGAAGAACAGGCAAATGCACTTTTTGATTTGGGTAGACTTAGTTATCAACTAAATGATACTAATATATTAAGTAAAGTTATCCGTGAATACGAAATATGTGTCGAAGAAAAAGGTTTTCCGGCAATGTTTTCATTGAACCTGTCAATCTTAAGAACCTTTAATGATATTTTATCCGGGGGAAAAAGCAATTGGAATGAAATCAGTAATTATTTAAATGAATATCTCAATACTAGTGAAAAAAGAAGTTTTACAGAACTAATGATTTTATTTGTTAATCAAACACCTAAAATCACCGATAATGAGCATAGTAGAGTTTTAGATTTGCTTTTTAGTAACAACATTCAAGAAGATCTTGAAAATAATTTTTTATTGAATGCAATTAGAGAATATTTTTTCGGAATTATAGCTTTAAAACACAAAGATAAAAGACTTTCTCCGCCGATTGTTCATTTTGAAAAAGCCTATTCTATCATTGAAAACCAAAGTATAACCGAACTTACATGGAGAGTGCTTGCAGCAATTTCAGAATCCTATATCGAGAGAGGTTTTATAAAAAAGGCAAAAAAACCTCTCATATATGCTGCTGAATTGTTAAATTATATAGCAGATAATATTAAGAAATCTGATTTGAGATCTAAATACCTTAATGATATAGAAAGAAAAAAAGTTTTTGAAGGATTAAAGTCTTTTAACAAGCCAGCTTATGTTCAATGAAGAAACAAGACGTTAACATTAAAATATATTCCGATCTTGAAGATATAAGTTCAATTAACTCTGCTTTGAGACAACTGAATTTGGAGAGTATTCCAATCGCATTTACAAATCATACTCAATTTGTAGCGGAGCCGGATACAGTTATTATTCTTCAAATAGAAAACATTGATTCAAAACTCATCGCTGAAGTACTAAATAAGAAAAGAGATTTAAATAACAAGATCATCGTTGTAATTAGAAATAACAATGCGTTGCTTGTAAGTTCTTTGGTAAAATTTGGTTTTGATGATTTATACATTTTCCCTTATGAAATAGTCAAGTTCATTTCACGATTAAAAGAAATAATTGAAAATGGACAGTATTATACTTCTGAAAATTATTTAACCGGTTTAGATTTCCAACTAAACAGTATTGAATCTATTGTTGGTCGTTCACCTAATTTTGCAAAGGTCCTGGGGCTGGCAAAAAAAGTTTCCGAAAAAAGCACTTCAAATATTTTATTGCTTGGGGAGACCGGTTCGGGCAAAGGATTATTTGCAAAAGCAATTCACAACCATAGCAAGAACAAGAATGATCCGTTCGTTGATATTATTTGTACTGCAATACCGGAAACCCTTCTGGAATCTGAATTGTTTGGTTATGAAGCCGGAGCATTTACCAGTGCCCGTAATAGAAAATTGGGGCTTTTTGAATTAGCAGGTGAGGGAACTTTATTTCTTGACGAAATTGGAGATATGAGTTTAAACCTTCAGGCAAAACTTCTTCGGGCCATTGAAAAGAAAATAATCAAAAGAGTGGGTGGAGTAATAGATATTCCAATCAATGCAAGAATAATTTCGGCGACTAACAAAAATCTTGAAGATATGGTTGAAAACAGTTCATTTAGAAGAGATCTATACCACAGATTAAATGTTGTTACAATTGAATTACCGCCCCTTAGAGAGAGATGTGATGATATTGTTCTTTTAGCGAATTTTTTTATTGACCAATTTAACAGAGAATTTGGTAAGGCAGTTAAAAAGATAAATAAGGAAGTAACTCATTTTTTTAAAGCCTATTCCTGGCCCGGTAATATTCGTGAATTAAAAAATGCAATTGAAAGAGCCGTTCTTCTTTCTGAGGATGGAAGTTTATCACTTGCAGATTTTTCAAATTTAATTAATACTGTACCCATAAACAGTCTGGATAGAAATATACCAGATCCACCGCAAATGATTCGAATGGATTTGAATTATGCTGCGATTGATTTAAAAAAACTTGAGCGGTATTATGCTAAACGGGTTCTTGAAAAGGTTGGTGGAAATAAATCGCAAGCTGCAAAACTTCTTGGGATTTCCAGACCAAAGCTTGATACTCTCTTAAAAATTTAAAATAAATCTATTTAACGCTCTTTAAAGTTGTAAAAATTTTTTACAACAAACCCCTTCTTCCCGACCCCGAAGTGTAAAAATTACCTGTCTTGTAAAAAAGTTTGATTTTTTATAAAATTTGCTGAAAAAGTGGATGGCATTAACGTTGAGAACATAAACTCGCTAGGTTTAGAATATCTATTTCAAAATCTGGGGTGAACTGTCGGTTTTTAATTTGAAATTGTGTCATTTTTTTATCTATTTAATTTATCGGTGGGTGCTATGCATAGACTATTTTTCACTGTCATTGCCAGTTTGCTATTTATATCTTCAGCAATGGCACAGATATCCTCCAATGTGGAAGAAGCTCAAAGATACCGTGTTGATCAGCCTACTGTTGTTCTGGAGAAGGCTGCTTCTACTAATATCGGTTATGAATCAGCAAATAATGCAGTAATTCATAACAGATCAAATTCACAGCTTGAAGAACTTGGAACAAGATATATTTTCGTAAGATCAAATTCACAGCTTGAAGAGCTTGGAACAAGATATATTTTCGTAAGATCAAACTCACAGCTTGAAGAACTTGGAACAAGATATATTTTCGTAAGATCAAATTCACAGCTTGAAGAACTTGGAACAAGATATATCTTCGTAAGATCAAATTCACAGCTTGAAGAACTTGGAACCCGATATATCTTCGTAAGATCAAATTCACAGCTTGAAGAACTTGGAACAAGATATATTTTCGTAAGATCAAATTCACAGC
>JALHTS010000121.1 GCA_022865965.1 Ignavibacteriaceae bacterium | reverse complement strand
CTTGAGAACAAAGATTTATCTTTAGTTCATTCAATGATACCGCTCGGTTCCTGTACAATGAAACTTAATGCAACAGCAGAAATGGCAGGAATAACGATTTCGGAGTTCGCTGAACTTCATCCTTTTGTACCTGTTGATCAGTCAGAAGGATATAGACAATTATTCAGAGAACTTGAAAGTGATCTTGCAAAGTTGACAGGATTTTCAGCGGTATCACTGCAGCCAAATTCAGGTGCTCAGGGAGAATTTGCAGGTTTATCTGTGATTCGGGCTTATCACGAAAGCAGAGGCAAAGGACACAGAAACGTTGTCGTTATACCTTCTTCTGCACATGGAACAAATCCCGCAAGTGCTGTTATGGCTGGTATGAAGGTAGTAGTAGTTAACTGTGACGCGCACGGAAATATTGATATTGAAGATCTTAAGAAAAAAGTTGATGAAAATAAAAATAATCTTTCTTCGTTAATGGTTACTTATCCTTCAACTCACGGAGTTTTTGAAGAAAGCATTATTGAAATATGTGAACTGATTCATGCTAACGGCGGACAGGTTTATATGGATGGTGCAAATCTTAATGCACAAGTTGGATTAACAACTCCCGGTTTGATTGGTGCAGACGTTTGTCATCTAAATCTTCATAAAACATTTAGTATTCCTCACGGCGGTGGCGGACCGGGAATGGGTCCAATAGGAGTTGCAGACCATTTAGTTCCATTCCTGCCGGGTCATAGTATAATTGAAATAAACAAAAAGAATTCTATCCCCGCAGTTTCATCAGCTCCGTGGGGCAGTGCATTAGTTTTAATTATTTCTTACGCATACATAAAAATGATGGGGGCAGATGGTTTAAAGGAAGCTACGCAAATCGCTATTCTTAATGCTAATTATATTAAGTCAAAACTTGAACAGCATTTCAAAGTTCTTTACACCGGAACTAAGGGAAGAGTTGCGCACGAACTCATTTTTGATATGAGAGAATTTAAAACATCAGCTCATATAGAAGTTGAAGATATTGCAAAGCGACTAATGGACTATGGATTTCATGCACCAACAGTATCATTTCCGGTTGCTGGTACTTTAATGGTAGAACCTACTGAAAGTGAATCGAAGCTTGAACTGGATCGGTTTTGTGAAGCATTGATTTCAATAAAAAGTGAGATAAAAGAAATTGAACAAGGACTTGCAAATCAGACTAACAATGTCCTAAAAAATGCACCGCATACAATTCAAATGGTGTGCTCGGATAAATGGAATTTCCCTTACAGCAGGGAAAAAGCTGGTTATCCTTTACCATGGATAAGGAAAAATAAATTCTGGGCGTCAGTTGCCAGGATTGATAACGCTTATGGAGATAGAAATCTTGTATGCAGTTGTTTGCCTGTTTCCGAATATGCGGAAGAACAAATTTATTTCTCAGACTGATTCATAAATAATTATAATATTCAGCCGCTTAGTTTTAGAGCGGCTTATTATTTTCGTTTTCATTATTCTTACAAAAAAAATAATACTTTCATATTGCATTTTTTATTAAATGACAAAACACTTTTTAATCTTAATATACTTTTTTGCTTTTTCATTTTTATCTTTTGCACAAACAAAGGATAGTGTAAATATTGCACTATATCCTTTCAAAGTAGATTCAATTGTTATAATGGGAAATGATATCACTGAGGAATTTATAATTACTAGGGAACTTACATTTCAAACTGGTGATACAATAAGTTATAAAACCGCACAATATAACCGCGAAAGAATTTACAGCCTTGGTATTTTTAATAAGGTTACTTTAGCACCTGAGCTGAACGAAAACCTAAATATCTTAAACATAATGGTTGAAGAAAGCTGGTACATTTATCCAATTCCATTTGTGAATATCAAAGAGGGAGATTGGGAAAAATTATCTTTTGGTATGAACCTTATTGTGAAGAATTTTCGTGGTAGAAATGAGACTTTATCAGCAGTTCTGTCGTTTGGTTATGATCCAACCTATACGCTCTCTTATTATAATCCCAATTCTATTGGCAACGAAAATATCTTTTTCTTAATAAGAGTTGGATATGCAAATGTATCTAACAAAAGTTTAATTGCCGAAAATCTGGTTGGGGGTGCGTTTGAGCAGAAAGTAATTTTCTCTGATATAGAAATAGGAAGAAGATTTGAATTGTTTCACAAGTTAGCTGTTGGACTTAGTTACAACTACATTGAAACTCCTTTTTATATAGAAGGGATAAATGCTTCAAACGAGAGAATCGACAGAATGTTTGTGGTCGGTATCAGTTATCAGTACGATACACGTGATCTAATTCAGTTTCCTAAAAACGGATTCTATGTAAATACTAGTTACATATTTAAAGGGATGGGAATAAATGATATCAATTACAACGTTGCCAGATTAGATTTTAGAAGCTTCAATCCTTTGATTGAAAGACTGCTCTTTAAGTGGAGATTTACAAGTCGATTTACTTTTGGCAATAAGGTACCTTATTACGATAATTCAATAATCGGGTTGGAGGATAAAATCAGAGGATTCTTCAGTCAGAATTTTGAAGGCAATCATTCTTACCTGACTTCTATGGAACTTTATTATCCAATAATTGAAGAATTGCATATCAATCTGGATTTTATTCCTATTATACCCAAGCAGCTTTTATCGTATCGCTTCGCTTTATATGCTCAAGTATTCGGCGATGCAGGAGCTGTACAAATGAGAAATTCTTCCATAAGTTTAAACCACTTTAAAAGTGGTTATGGTGCAGGAATCACAGTGCTTATACTTCCTTACTATGCTGCCAGAGTTGAATATGCAATTAACGAATTAAGACAATCGGAAATTATTTTAGACCTTGGAATATCTTTCTAACATAGAACTTTATTATTCATCATCAATAAAAACTGATGATGATACGATAAATTTAACCGGTGATGAATTCCATCACGCCGTGAAAGTTATGCGTAATAAAGAAAGCAATGAGATTTTTATTACCGATGGTAAAGGAAATATTTTTATTTGTACGATAAAAAAGATTTTGAAAGATAGCTTAAGCGCAGAAATAGTAGAGCGGAAAAAATATAAAAACAAACTAAGCAACATTACATTTGCTTTACCGTTGTTGAAGAATCCCGATCGGTTCAAATTTGCATTAGAGAAGTGCACAGAATTGGGTATAACAAATTTCATTATTTTTAACTCAAATCGTTCGGTTGCTAAATTTAAGAATATTGAAAAGTGGAATAAAACTCTTCTTTCTGCTATGAAGCAATCTCTCCGCGCATATCTCCCGAAATTAGAATCAACAGAAAATCTAAAAGAATTACTGAATCTTGATGGAGAAAAAATTATATTTGATCAAAGTGGAAAGAATATATTCAGTAAAGAGATAATAAAGTCCGATGTAAATTATTATTTTATTTTCGGACCTGAGGGTGGATTTATGGAAGAAGAGCTATCTTACTTTTCTAAAGTTTTCAGTCTTGCAGAAAATCGTTTGCGTTCAGAAACTGCAATTGTTAAATGTGCTTCAATAATTTGTTAAAGTTTAGATAATGAAATTCATACCTCATATACTCTTGGTTCTGATTCTTATTGGCTGCAGCTCTACACCAAGATTCACTAATGAATCAGATTCTGACGGAAGCAGAATAAAATATCCTACGGGCACAACTATTTTTAACGGAACAGCTTCATATTATGCCGATGAATTTCATGGTAGAAAAACTGCGAGCGGTGAAATTTATGATATGAACAAATTAACCGCTGCTCATCGTAATTTTCCCTTTGGAACAGTAGTAAAGGTTACTAACCTTAAAAATAATAAAATAGTTAAGGTTAGAATTAATGATCGTATGCCGGATTTTAAAAACAGAATAATTGACCTATCATATGGAGCAGCAAAAGAAATTGATATGATAAGAGATGGAATTGTTGAAGTTCGAATAGAAGTTATTGAATGGGGAAAATAAAAACCCGATCAAACAGACCGGGTTTAATAAATTTAGAATAAACTATTGTTTGCTTACTGGTTTTAAATTTTTCCACCATTCGTTTTTAAGAATATTGTATTTCATCTTTTGTTTATTGTCCAACAGATTTTCAAGTTTTTGCTGAGCAGATTTTAAATCTTGTTCAGTTGCATTTTTATTTGAAACATATTCACTTAATATCGCTTTTACTTTAACTGCTTGCTCATTACTTAGCAGGATTTTTTGTTTTAGATTTTCAGTCATCGATTTAACCAGTTCATCATTTGACTTTTCTTCAACTTGTGCAAAAACAGTTGCTGATGATATTAAAAATATAAATCCTGTAATGGTAATAAAAAGATTTATTTTATTCAGAGTTTTCATCTTCTTCTCCTTGGTATTATTATTTAACTACTTAAAGGTAAAACAATTTTAACTAAAATTTCAATACTTATCGTTTTATGATTACTTTTGTCACTCAAAATTATTGCGTAATATGTTATCAAATCTCAAATTAAAAGCATTTTCTCGAATTCAGGAAATATATACCCAATTAGCGAGCCAGGGACTAAAAATATCAAATATTGAAGAAAAACAGCACAATTATGAATTAAATGTTCAAAATTTCAAAGAAAAAGTAAAAGTGCTTGTCTACTTTGGTAAAAAAGGAGTATCCACAATTATACAGGGTGATATTCACTGTGAAACATATATTAAGGTAAAAAAGGTTGCTGTTGGAGAAGGCTTATTTGATTCAATTGGTGAAAAAATCAGTGAGCCGGAAGAGTATATCGGTACTGACGAATCCGGTAAAGGAGATTTCTTCGGTCCTTTGGTAATTGCCGCTGTTTATGCTGATCAAATAACCCTAAATGAGCTAAAACAAATCGGAGTAAAAGATAGCAAACAATTAACCGATGAACAGATTAAAATCATTTCAAAACAAATAAGAAAGATCATTCCTGAAAATTTTAGAAATGTTGTTGCTATCAATCCGGAGAAGTATAATCAATTATATGATTCATTTAAAAATTTAAATAAACTTCTTGCGTGGGGACATTCCAAAGCGATAGAAAATATATTTTTGAAGAATAATGCTACAACCGCAATAAGTGATAAATTTGGTGATGAAGGATTAATAATCTCTGAACTTGCAAAAAAGAAGATAGACATAAATTTAATTCAAACAACTAAAGCTGAACGTTTTACTGCCGTTGCAGCCGCTTCAATATTAGCACGGGATAAAATGTTAAATTGGTTTACTAAAACAACTAAAGAATTAAAATTTGAAATTCCAAAAGGTGCCGGTGATGTTGTTAATATCACATTGGATAAAATTGCATCAAAAAATGGAACCGAATTTTTATCGAAATTAGTTAAATTGCATTTTAAGAATTATGTGAATTATTCAAACCTTAAGAAAGGATAGCTTTGACTAAAATGAATTCAAGAACAAAGATCAGACGTATTGGCGTTTTGACCGGCGGGGGTGATTGTCCCGGACTAAATGCTGTAATAAGAGGTGTTACTAAACCGGCTCAAGATTTAGGAATGAGTGTGTTTGGTATCATGGATGGTTTCGAAGGATTGGTTGAAGGTAAAGCACGAGAGTTGCGTAATGAAGATGTTTCCGGAATACTTGCCAGGGGTGGAACTATTTTAGGCTCATCAAATAAAGGTGACCCTTCTCATTGGCCAGTTCTAAGAAATGATAAAATTGAAATTTTGGATAAATCTAAACAAGCTGTTGAAAATTATGAAGCCTGGAATCTTGATGCTTTAATTGCTATCGGCGGTGATGGAACAATGCACATCTGTAACAAATTAAGTCAGCTTGGGTTAAACGTAATTGGTGTACCAAAGACAATTGATAACGATCTCGATGCAACTGATTTAACATTCGGGCATGATTCTGCTGTTTACGTAGTATCGATGGCTTTAGACAGGTTACATACTACAGCTTCCTCCCATCATAGAGTAATTGTTTGTGAAGTAATGGGAAGATATGCCGGTTGGATTGCACTGAACGGAGGATTATCTGGCGGTGCAGATATTATATTGATTCCTGAAATGCCCTTCTCCTGGGAAAAAATTTATGATAAGATTAAGCAGCGGGAGTTGATGGGTAAAAGGTTCAGTTTAGTTTGCGTTTCTGAAGGTGCCAGGGCTATTGGTGAAAAAATGGTTACAAAAGAACAAGATATTAAAAGAACTGATCCTGTCAGATTAGGCGGAATCGGTGAAGTTGTTGCTAGAAAAATTGAAATTAATACCGGTAGAGAAACAAGAGTTACTGTACTCGGACATTTGCAAAGAGGTGGCAGCCCGACACCATTTGACAGAATTCTATCCACAAAATTCGGAGCTTATGCAATCGATTTGGTTGCAAGGAAAAAATTTGGTTATATGGTGGCTCTAAAAGGCAGCGATATTAAACCTGTAAAAATTATTGATGCAATTTCTAAGCAAAAATTAGTTCAGCCGGATACACAAGCAGTTTTCGCTGCTCGTTCAGTTGGAATATCATTCGGTGTTGAATTAGAATAATTACTCTTACAATATTGCATTTAGAAACGGCAAAATATATATTTGTAAGCCTTTTTAAGAAGGTTTTGAACTAAAATTAAAGATACGGGGTTACCGAATTACATCGGTATAAACTCTGTTTAGTTTGGCTCGTGCAAAGCACGAAGTCCCGCCTAAAGGCGGATTAGAACGCCTGCCCCGATAAAATCGGGAAGGTCGCGAGTTCAAAAGGAAGAAATAAAAATATACGGGGTTACCGAATTACATCGGTATAAACTCTGTTCAGTTTGGCTCGTGCAAAGCACGGAGTCTCGCCTAAAGGCGGATTAGAACGCCTGCCCGAAATTGGGAAGGTCGCAAGTTCAAAAGAAAGAAATAGCATATATACGGGGTCGTAGTTCAGTTTGGTTAGAACGCCTGCCTGTCACGCAGGAGGTCGCGAGTTCGAGTCTCGTCGGCCCCGCGCTCTTAAAACCTCAATATAAACCATATTGAGGTTTTTTTATATATGAAAAGATGAAAAAATGTGGCATGTATATATAAAGTATGCACATTAAAAATATTTAACTTCATTCATAAAGGGATAAAAGCTTACCTTGTAAAAATTACAATAATCACAAAAAAAATAGTATTAAATATTGAATTATAAAGAATCATTACAAAAATAGCTTAAGATAGAAACTTATTTATTAGCATAATAGTTGCTACGTTGTAACAAAGTGAAGGGAATTACTTAAACCAAGATTTCGAAGTATTCATATCCTTGAATATTTAATACGATTTAAAAACATTATTGAAGAAATAATACTTGATAGACTAATTATAATTTTAAGGAAGAAAAATGAAAAAGTTATTACTGATTGTTATCTGCTTAATCTCCCAGATGTTATTTGGACAAACGGCAACTGCTCCATCTGCAGGGGATGGTACAAGTGGAGCGCCATACCAAATTGCTACATTAGATAATCTGTACTGGATTGCTGAAAACAGTTCCAGATGGGGATATCATTACATTCAAACCTCAAATATTGATGCGTCAGAAACAGCAAATTGGTTTTCAAATGGTGCAGGAGGTTATTATGGATGGACACCTATTGGCAATTGGACTAATAAATTTAGCGGTGTCTATGATGGTAATGGACATATTATTGATTCATTATATATTAATCGTCCTGATGTACAGTTTCTGGGATTATTTGGTGCAACTGGCGGAGCTACAATTTTGAAAGTGGGAGTGACAAATGTAAACATAAGCGGATACCTTCGAATAGGTGCTGTCGTTGGGTGTACTGACAATAATAGCACGGTGAAATTATGTTTCAGCACTGGAATCCTGGCGGGTACTTCTAACTTCATAGGTGGTTTGGTTGGAAACAACAGGTATTCCACAATAAGCGATTGCTATAGCAGAGCCAATGTATCAGGTTATTGGAGCAATGGTGGTCTAATTGGAGAAAACGCCTGGTCAAGTGTAAGTAACTGTTACAGTACTGGCACAGCACAAGGGGGATCTACTGGTGGTTTAATAGGGTATAATTATGAGTCAACCGTGAGCAACAGCTTTTGGGACATTGAAACTTCGGGATTAACCATCAGTGATGGAGGAATAGGTAAAACCACTGCAGAGATGAAAACTCAAGCAACATTTACAGACGCAGGTTGGGATTTTGCAACAGTTTGGGAAATAATAACTTATACTAATAATGGATATCCAGTTCTTAGATGGCAGAGTCTTCCACCAGCACCTTTCCCACCTTCTGCAGGCGATGGTTCTATTGAAAATCCTTATCAAATTGCTACTTTAGAAAATCTATACTGGATTGCAGTAGATAATTCAAGATGGAACAAACATTATATTCAAATTGCGGACATTGATGCTTCATCCACTTCGAGCTGGAGTGGAGGAGGTTGGATACCAATAGGAAATGAAGCAACAAAATTTAATGGTTCTTATAATGGCAATGGGCATTTAATAGATGGATTGTACATTAATCGAGGAGGTACTGATCATCAAGGATTATTTGGATATACCAATGGGGCAACTTTTTCAAATCTAGGTGTGACAAATGTAAATATAACCACATACAGAAAGGTTGGTGCTATAGGGGGAACGATTGAAAATACCACTGTTATGAACTGTTATAGTTCAGGCAGTATATCGGGTAGCTTTATTATCGGTTCATTAGTTGGAATTACTTATTCTTCCACAATTATTAATTGTTACAGTAGAGCCAGCGTGAGTGGTGAAACTACCATCGGCGGGCTAGTGGGATATAACTATACTGGTTCCACCGTGAGTAATTGCTACAGTACAGGTAGCGTATCGGGAAATGCCGGCACTGTGGGCGGGCTGGTGGGATATAATTGGAATGCATCCATTACCAATAGTTTTTGGGATACCGAAACTTCAGGACAACTAACTAGCGCTGGTGGCACGGGAAAAACTACAGCAGAGATGAAAACAAATTCAACATTTCTTGATGCGGGGTGGAATCCAGAAATTTGGAATATGGGAGATGGAATTAACGATGGTTATCCTTATTTAGTCTGGCAAAACCCAAGCGGTACGTCACTTTTCCAAACACCAATACTTTCTTCACCTTCAAATAATACAAAAGGAATAAGTATAACCCCAACTCTTAGCTGGACGGCTGTATCAGGAGCAGACAAATACAGATTAGAAGTAAACACCCAAACTGATTTTCTAGGAATAATTGTTTTTGATGAAGATACACTTACTGACACCGCACATACCATAACCGGTCTGTTAAATGATATTAATTATTTCTGGAGAGTAACTGCACTAAATAATTCAGGTTATTCAAGTGATACCAGCAGTACATTTAGTTTTACAACAAAGTTATCAACCACGACACTTATTTTACCAGAAAATAATTCTACGGATGTTAGTTTAATTCCGTCACTAAGCTGGTCGGCAGTAGCGGGAGCAGATAAATACAAATTAGAAGTTAATACTCAATATGATTTTGCAGGCATAATTATTTTTGATGGCGATACAGTAGGCTTATCTTCTAAACAGATCGGAGGATTAACAGACAATACTAAATATTATTGGAGAGTAACGGCATTGAATAATTCAGGGAACTCAAGTGATACCAGCAGTACATTTGATTTTACGACTAACCAATCAGTTTTGTCTTCGGTATCAGACGGAGCTACAGCTGTATCGACATCACCGACATTAAGTTGGGATAAAACAACCGGAGCCAGTACGTATAGATTGGAAGTAAACACAGAATCGGATTTTACTGGGACAATAGTATTTGATAATGCAGCAATAGCCGACACTTTTCAGGCAATAAGCGGGCTATCAAATAATACGACTTATTACTGGAGAGTAACAGCAAGAAGTAACGTATTATTAAAAACAAATACATCAACAGTTTATAGTTTTACAACAAAGTTATCAACCACGACACTTATTTTACCAGAAAATAATTCTACAGATGTTAGTTTAATTCCGACACTAAGTTGGTCGGCAGTAGCGGGAGCAGATAAATACAAATTAGAAGTTAATACTCAATATGATTTTGCAGGTACAATTATTTTTGATGAAGATACTCTTACTAACACCTCACATATAATAACCGGATTGCAAAATGATTCCAATTATTTCTGGAGAGTAACTGCACTGAATAATTCAACTAATACTAGTGATACAAGTAGTACATTCAAATTTACCACAGAAAAATTGACAGGAATTGAGGTATTAAAAGACATTATACCAGATAGTTATAAAGCATTCCAGAATTACCCCAATCCGTTTAATCCGAGTACAAGAATCAGTTGGCAGTCACCAGTTGGTAGTTGGCAAACATTAAAAATTTACGATGTGCTTGGTAATGAGGTTGTAACTCTTGTAGATGAATACAAATCCGCAGGAAGATATGAAGTTGAGTTTGATGCTTCAAACCTATCTTCTGGAATTTACTTCTATAAATTGCGAGCTGGTTCTTTCGTAGAAACAAAGAAGATGATACTATTAAAGTAATGTTCAATGTTGAATGATAAATGTTCAATGAGGCGATTCTATGAATCGCCTTTTTTTATAATATGCTGATAGCATTTGACAAACTGCTTTGAGTTAGGTGGCTGTACACCTGAGTAGTTTTAATATTTTCGTGGCCTAGTAATTCTTTGACTACATAAAGAGAGGCACCTAACTATCTCTTCATTATGGAGGTCAAAATGCGTCGACAGCAGATCGACTCCGGGTTGCAACAGATTTTAGTCTGATTGAAATCTCCAATCCTTTTTGAGAAGTTAATAATCTTATTTATAATCTTTCTTATTTTGCATTTGAGAATGGAGAGAACAATTAAATGCGAGAAAATATAAAATGAAAACTTTTTTAATTTTTAGTTTTTCAATAATTCTAATTACTGGATGCACAATGAACGATGAAGAAAAGATCGATAAGATATTTAATGATTATAATAAATCGGATGTGCCCGGAGCCGCAGTAATGGTTATGAAGAACGGAGAGATTGTATTTCAAAAAGGTTACGGGCTCGCAAAGGTTGAAAAAAATCAGTTCGTTACCGAAGCAACTAATTTCAGACTCGCATCAGTTACTAAGCAGTTTACAGCAATGTCTATTCTAATGTTGATTGAAAGGGGAGAGCTAAAAATAGAAGCGACTCTTGAAGAGATATTTCCCGATTATCCTAAATACGGGAATAAAATCACAATTAAAAATCTGCTTCAGCATACATCGGGATTAATCGACTACGAAGATATGATTTCCGATACTGTGACAGTGCAATTAAAGGATAAAGACGTTCTTGATTTGATGATGCAGACAGATTCAACCTATTTCGAACCTGGCAATCAGCATCGATACAGCAATACCGGTTATGCACTGCTTGCACTAACTGTAGAAAAAATATCCGGAAAGCCGTTTCGTGATTTTCTAAAGGATAATATTTTTCAACCTCTCGAAATGGAAAATACTGTAGCATTTGAGAATTTTATAAACGAAGTTAAAAACAGAGCTTACGGTTATACTATCAGTGATAGTGTAATAGAATTCACCGATCAAAGTATCACAAGCGCTGTACTTGGGGACGGCGGAATCTATTCATCATTAAACGATCTTTACAAATGGGATCAGGCTTTATACACAGATAAACTAATCGATAAAAAATACCTCGATGAATCCTGGACTCAAGGCACAACTACTGGAGGACTAGAATTCCCTTATGGTTACGGCTGGCATTTGGAAACATATTACAATACTAAAGCGGTATATCATACCGGCAGCACAAGAGGATTCCGAAATATTATTTACAGAATGCCCGAAAAGAATTTTACAATAGTAATTTTAACAAACCGTAATGCAGGACCAGAGTCAAGTACTCTGGATTTTACACATCAAATTGTAAGTATTTATTTCCCTGATAATTAAAAAGTTGAGGCATCCGACTATATCTCATTTTCAAAAAAAAGTGTTTTTTAATTTCTAATCCTACTTGTCATGCTGGAGATAGTACTGAATAGTCGGGAAGTCTCAGCTTGTCCCGATTTATCGGGATCGGCCCCGCACTTAGAAAAGCTTTAAAACAAATCGTTTTGAGGCTTTTTTTATGTCGCATAATCCTGGTGCATTTTAGTGTAACACTTTTCAATAAGCTAATTCTAGATTCAAATTGGTGTTGACTAAAAAAGAAATGAAATCTTTACCAAAATCAGTAATCCTAACTTGAGTATTTTCATCAACTACTACAAGTAAATTAGTTTTTAAAAATGATAAATATTCCTCGAAAGTATAGCTTTTATAAAAATCCAGATATTTATGTTGTGCCTCCAAATAAAACCTTCGAACGGATTCAATTTCGGCTTGTTGTACTGTATTTAAGAATAATAATATTTTAATTTGGCTTCCATAAATTCTAGGATAAATCCAATTAAATTTATTAGATATAAACAGTAATATAGAATAATATAATAAAGATTTTTCTCTATCCGCATTCAATGGTTCAGTCTCAAGTTTTAAGTTAATTTTTATAAATGTTTCAACTTCAGTTACAGTGCTTTTACTAAAGATGTGAAGTAATTTTTCCAGTTCAGAAATAGGCTTCGGTCCTTTTAAAATATCTGGTGGAGATTTCTTCGCAGAATCAGATTGATTTTCTGCAGTTCTCAGTTTGGCCGAAAATTTTCCAATAACGAGTTCTTCAAGATTGCTTATTGCATTAACAATATTTTTACGCAACTTAAAAAAGATTAAAATTATGACCGAAGGCCAAATTATCGCCGAAACCAGCTCTACAATAAGTTTGAATATTTCCATGACTCAACCTTTCTTCATGGTTTAATTAGTCAAATAAAACTTTCCGAACTAATTTCATCCAATTCTCGCCGAACTGCATCAACCCTGAAATCCACATAATACTTATCGATTATCTTCACATCTGCAAGGTCTAAAAGTTTTTTTATTATGAATATATCTATCTTCAGGTTATTGATCAAGAAGCTTGTCAGCGTTAGACGAATTTGTTTTCACGAGTCTGCCTTCTTTCCTTTAAAAAAATCCTTTTCCCAAACCTCCGCTAAAAACTCCCAGCCTCATTTGAACAAACCTAAAATGTTGGTAATTTTTAAAGAGAAATATAATTGAACAGACTTAATTTTAGCAGGTAAAATTTATTAAAGGAAAATATCAATGAAAAATCATACTGAAAAACCAATACAAAATACTATTGCAGTATTTATTGACTTTGAAAATATATATTACTCTTCTCTTAATAATTATGGCGAAGAACCAGATTTAATGATAATCAGAAGTTTATGTGAAAAAAAAGGAGGGATAGCATCTATACAAGCATTTGGAGATTGGGTGCGCTTCAATGGGCAAATTAACAGTCTTCAGACAAGTGGTATCCAGCCGGTTTTTACACCATTATCCCGTGCAGAAAAGAGCAGCGCTGATACATTTATTTGTGTTCATGCAATGAAGCTGTTTATGCAAAATCAAAACATAAACACATTAATATTGGTTTCCGGAGATCGTGATTTTATACCACTACTGAATGAGTTAAGATCACTTGGCAAAAACACTTTTTTGATGGCAGTTCCCGGATCTATATCACGGGATTTGGTGAATGTTGCAGATGGAGTGATAGAATATCAGCCGGCAAAAATTAAACCTAAAGAATCTAAAACATTGCAGACGCCGCAAAAGAAGGTGAGCGAACAGATAGAGAACAGTATCCTTTCATTTTTAAAGAAAGAGAATCGCAGAATAAATGTCGCGACTATTGGGATAATGATTAAGAAGGAACATCCAGCGTTTAATCACAAAGAGTTTGGTTATGATAAACTATCTCACTTTCTTGATGGTTTTTCGCAAATTAAAATAGAGTATGATGAAGATAAGCTGGTTGCGTACGCCAGTTTAATCAAATAAATTATTACCTGGTGCATTGAATAAACCGAAAATGTTGGTAAGTTTTAACTAACTAAAGTATATGAGGTATGAAATGAAAAAGATTAATTTATCACTTCTATTTATTTTAATGATAGGTATATTCATCACTACCAATTTTTTCTGCCAGGATAAAAAAGG
>JALHTS010000120.1 GCA_022865965.1 Ignavibacteriaceae bacterium | reverse complement strand
GCAAAACAAAGTTTAAATCAGAAAATAAGAGAACTTGAGAAAGAAATAATTTTCAATGAGTACCAGGAATTGCTTGGAGAAATTGTCGTTGGTGATATTTATCAGATAAGAAAAAGCGATATACTTATCAATCACAATAAGAATGAATTAATACTTCCACGCGCAGAACAAATTCCTTTTGAAAGATATAGAAAAGGTGATACAATAAGAGCAATTGTGAAAGAAGTGAGAAAAGGAAGCACTGGTCCGGTTATAGTTGTATCACGTTCCGATAATATGTTTTTAAGAAGATTGTTTGAAATTGAGATTCCCGAAATTTATGACGGCATAATTGAAATAAAAGCAATTGCACGTGAACCCGGTGAAAGAGCCAAAATTTCTGTTGAATCTCAGGATGCAAGAATAGATGCCGTTGGTGCTTGTGTAGGAATGAAGGGTGTGAGAATCCACGCAATTGTAAGAGAGTTGAATAATGAAAACATAGATGTTATCAACTATTCTGAGGATCCTTTGGTTTACATTCAAAGAGCACTTGCCCCGGCAAAACTGAAAAGAATTGAACTTGACGAAGATGAAAAGAAATCGGTTGTAAATGCTGATAGCGATCAGGTTTCTCTTATAGTTGGAAGAAATGGCGTGAATATACGTCTTGCTATGAAGCTTACAGGTTATGAAATCGAAATAATAAGAGAAGAAAAACCATTCGAAGAATATGATGAAGATATAGAACTTTTTGATCTCAAAGATGAACTTGGCAGCGATGTTTATGATGTACTAATTAATAATGGTTATGATACAGCAATTGATGTCCTGACTGCGGGTCTGGAAAAGTTGAAAGAAATTGAAGAGTTTGATGAAGATAAGATCAAAGAAATTCTCGAAACAATTAAGTCACAGTTTGAAGAAGAAGAGTAATCCAGAAAGAGTGCATTAGAATGCCCGAAACAAAAGCCAAAAAACAACGAATATACAAGTTTGCTTCTGAACATAATCTTTCGGCAGAAAACCTGATTGAGTTTCTGAAAGAAAAAGGATATGAAATAAAATCTCATATGTCTTTGATTACCAATGAAATGCTTACCGATATTCAGTTGCATTACAAGAAAGATATAGAAAAAGCCGAACGGCATTACAAGAAAATTGCTGAGTTCCAGAAACAACGGGCAGAAAAAAGCGAGGAACCTAAAGACCTTAAGGTTCCCGATTCTGTTGAGGACGAAATTGAAGTAAAAGGAATAATTATTTCCGATGCTGTGAAGGACGGACAAGAAGTTGTAGAAATGCCTCAGGATGTAATTGAACAGGTTGAGAAACAAACCGAAGATGAATCTGCTCTTGAACAGAAAAAAACTATTGATGGAGAAAAATCGACAGCAGGGAAAGCGGATAAATTTGTTTCACCGAAACAAGCTGAAGTTGAAAAAAGAAAAGGACTTAAGGTTGTAGGCAAGATTGATCTTACAGAAAAGAAGAAAAAAGAAAAAATTGTAAAGGAAATTCGACCTGACCAAGAGACTAAAGATAGAACAACTACAACAGAAACTGCAAAGAAAAAGAAGAAACCACGCACTAAGAAAAAAGCTACCGAAGTAAGTCCTGAAGAACCCGTTATTGGTAAGAAGAAGAAGAAGGTTAAAAGGTTTGAGATTGATGAAAAGGATGTAAAAGCAGCAATCAAAAAAACTATGCTTAGCATGGATGATACAATGACATCCGTAAGAGCAAGTTCAAGAAAGAAGAAGAGAAAAGAAAGAGAAGCTGAAGAAGAAAGACTTCTGGAAATTCGTTCCAAAGAGCTGAACATTCTAAAAGTAAGTGAATATATTGCTGTTAATGAACTGGCAAATCTGATGAATGTTCCGGTTGGTGATGTAATATCTAAATGCATAGGATTGGGATTAATGGTTTCAATCAATCAAAGACTTGATCTTGAGACCCTTACACTAGTTGCAGATGAATTTGGATTTGAAGTTGAGTTGCAGGAAGAATATGCTGCGGAAGCACTTGAAGATGCTCCTGACCTTGAAGAATCTTTAATGCCTCGTCCACCGGTTGTTACAATTATGGGTCATGTTGATCATGGAAAAACTTCGCTTCTTGATTATATCAGAAGAACAAACGTGGTTGCCGGTGAATCAGGAGGTATTACACAGCATATTGGTGCGTACAAAGTTGAAATAGATGACGGCAAAGAAATTACTTTTCTCGACACTCCCGGTCACGAAGCATTTACCGCAATGCGTGCACGCGGTGCACAATTAACAGATATTGTAGTTCTTGTAGTTGCTGCAGACGATGCAGTGATGCCCCAGACAGTTGAAGCACTCAACCACGCTCAGGCAGCAGGTGTTCCGATTATCATTGCAATTAATAAAATTGATAAACCCGGAGCCAATCCTGAAAAAATCAAACAGCAACTTGCTGAAAGAAATGTTCTTGTTGAAGACTGGGGCGGTAAATACCAGATTATAGAACTTTCTGCTAAAACCGGTTTGAATGTAGATCTGCTTTTAGAGAAAATTCTTCTTGAAGCAGAAATTCTTGATCTTAAAGCTAATCCCAACAGAATTGCGCGTGGTGTTGTTGTTGAGGCTGAACTCGATAAAGGAAGAGGAATAACCGGGACTATTCTGGTTCAAAAAGGAACTTTAAAAATTGGTGATCCTTTTGTTGCTGGTGTTAATTACGGACGTGTAAGAGCAATGTTTGATGAAAGAGGAAACAAAGTAAAAGAATCTCCTCCTTCTTCACCTGTTCTTGTTCTTGGATTCGAAGGTGCTCCTCAAGCCGGCGACAATTTTGTTGTTATACAGTCTGAAAGAGAAGCAAAAGATATTGCGAATAGAAGGGCTCAAATTAAAAGAGAGCAGGATCAGAAGCAGATTCATCATATAACTCTTGATGAAATTGCCGAACAAATAAGTATTGGCGGTGTTAAAGAACTTCCGCTAATTGTTAAAGGCGATGTTGATGGTTCTGTCGAAGCACTTTCTGATTCATTGATGAAATTAACTAACGAGGAAGTTGTTGTAAGAGTTATTCATAAAGGTGTTGGTGGAATCTCCGAAAGTGATGTGCTCCTTGCTGCTGCTTCAAATGCTATTATAATTGGTTTCCACGTAAGACCTAACATTAATGCACGTAAGCTTGCCGAAAAATCCAAAGTAGATATTCGTTTGTACAATGTTATTTACGATACTATAAATGAAGTTAAATCAGCTTTGGAAGGATTATTATCTCCGGTTATCTCCGAAGAAGTTACCGCTACCGTTGAAGTCAGAGAAACATTCAAAGTTCCTAAATTCGGAACGGTTGCCGGTTGTTATGTTCAGGATGGAAAGATTGTGAGAAATAACAGGACCAGGTTGATAAGAGACGGAATCGTTATTCACGAAGGCGATATATCAAGCTTGAAAAGATTTAAAGATGATGTTCGCGAAGTAGATTCAGGTTACGAATGTGGATTAAGTATTGCCAATTATAATGATATTAAAGTCGGCGATATAGTTGAAGCATTCAAACTTGTGGAAACCAAGAAGAAACTTTCATAAGCAGTATTAGAAATACTTATAGGATTTGATTTCATGTCTTACAGAATTGATAAAGTTGAGAATCTGATAAAAGAAGAGATCAGTTTGATATTCCTGCATAAGCTGGAGGCACTTCAACTTGGATTTGTAACTATTACAAATGTTAAAGTAAGTCCTGATCTGAAAATTGCAAAAATATATCTCTCAATCTTCGAAAAAGAAAAGAGAGCACTTGCTTTGGATAAGATTCAAAACAAAACCGGATTTATCCGTTCAGAACTTGCTCACAGAATACGAATTAAATTTGTTCCGGAGCTAAGATTTTTTCTTGATGATACTTCCGATTATGTTGAAAAAATTGAAGGATTGATAAAGAAAATTCACGAGAATGATAATAACAAAGGAAACGACTGAACTTAAACATCTTGATTATCATGCCGGTCAAACAATTCTGATTGATAAACCATTAAAATGGACTTCGTTCAAAGTTGTTGCCATAATTCGCAAAACTCTTGGGGTTAAAAAAGTTGGACATTCGGGAACTCTTGATCCTTTAGCAACGGGACTTTTAATTCTTTGCACGGGTAAGAAAACCAAGGAATTAGGAAATTATATCGGATTTGAGAAAACTTATACCGGGACTTTCATCCTAGGTAAGTTCTCAAAAACTTTCGATCTGGAAAAAGAAACAGAAGACGTAGTAATTCCGGATGATGTTAATGAACAGAGAATTTTGGAAGTAAAGAAAAAATTTGTTGGAGATATTTATCAAAAGCCGCCAATGTTTTCTGCAAAGAAAGTAAAAGGAAAACGGCTTTATAAACTTGCCAGAAAAGGCAAAGAAATAGAAGTTGAACCAAGAAAGGTTACAATTCACGAATTTGAAATAACATCAACAAATCTTCCTGAAATTCAGTTCAGAATAAGATGTTCAAAAGGCACATATATAAGAAGTATAGCCTATGATTTTGGAAGAGAGCTTGGAACTTCGGCTGTTCTCGGTTCCTTAAGAAGAACTAAAATTGGCGATTTTGATATTGATAATGCACTTTTAGTTGATGAATTTGTAGAGAGATACAAAACGACAGACTCTCTAAATGTGGTTAATAGTTGATAGCTGTTCATTTTCTTCTTTTTGCCGATTAAATAAAGTATATTTGAAAGCTTTTGTTGTGAAACTGTGAGTATGCAGATATTTAGAAACCTATCCGATGTTCAATTCGATAAGAACACAGTTCTTACTTTGGGAACATTCGATGGTATTCATTTAGGACATCAGCAAATTATAAGTGCGGTTGTAGATAAGGCAAAACAAGACGGAATACGCAGCTTTGTTTTAACTTTTGATCCTCATCCGCGAAAAGTTCTTTCAAAAGATGATAAAGTGTACTTGCTCAGTTCTCTTGATGAGAAAGTAAAGATATTTGAAGCGCTTGGTGTTGAAGATCTCTTTGTCGTAAACTTTACAAAAGAGTTTTCTCAGCTTTCACCCGAAGATTTTATTAAAAAATATTTGATCGATGGAATCGGATTGGGTGAAATTGTGATAGGATATGATCATCACTTCGGAAAAGGCAGAGGCGGGAATGTTGATATTCTTCGATCAATTGGCAAAGAGAAAAATTTTAGCACAACAGTAATTCCATCTTACTCATTAGAAGATAAAATTATAAACAGTACGAAAGTTCGAAATGCGCTTATGGAAGGCGATGTTGCACTTGCAGCAAAAATGCTTGGCAGGCTTTATAAATTTTCCGGAACTGTAATCCACGGTGATAAAAGAGGAAGAGCACTTGGTTATCCTACTGCAAACATAGAATTGGAAACCAAAGAAAAGCTGCTTCCTTTAATTGGAATCTATGCTGTAAAAGTTAGACTGGCTAATCTGTCATATAATGGTCTTTTAAGTATTGGCAAACGCCCGACATTCTATATCGATGGCGAAGTAGTATCAGAAGTTTACATCTATGATTTTGATAAGCAGATATACGATGAAAAAATAACAATAGAGCTTGTTGAAAGATTACG
>JALHTS010000741.1 GCA_022865965.1 Ignavibacteriaceae bacterium | reverse complement strand
TTTTTTAATTTCCCCCGACCTTCCGGAATAAAGTACGCAAATGAGCCATCCAGCATATCTAGAACTTCTAACCCACCCAGCTGTGTATCACAGACATAAATTCTTTTTTCTCCTACTGCAATACCATAAGGCTTAAGAATAGGAAGCGGTTCTTCTTCTCCGGTTATAAATTTGACAATTGCTGATTGCTCACCACTAAAATCCGTTGATTTGCCGAATGATGTTAAATACTGAATTCTTGGTTCATCGGGTGGAGAAGGATAAAATACGGGTTCTTTATTCTGTGAAAGTTCTTTGCTACTGGAACAGGCCGTTAAAAGAAGCAAACCAAACAAATAAATTATTAAAAATATTTTTTTCATTTAATATTGATACCAGCATAGATAGCAGTAAATACTGTTCTCTATAAATTATTATTATTATTTATCGTGACAGGTTAGACAAAGAACACTTGCATCATTATCAATTTTTAGCAGGCTTGTATTATTATATTCGTTATGAACATCATGACAAGATGCACACTGAAGTTTACCACCAATTAAAAGATCGTTGGAAATAGTTCCGCCTAAAGCGGTAGTTCCTGTTGCAGGATCATACAAACCGCCGTCTGCAGTAGCAAGCGCAGTGTTATATGTAAATGAAATGGGATGATCATCAGTAAGTGTCGTTCCAAGATCACCTGTGCTAATGAAATTAGTACCGGTAGTTGTACCACCAAAGTTTTCCAACGCCACAGTTCCATCGTGGCAACTCAAGCAAAGTTTTGATGAAGCATCGGGCTGTATAAGATCTGCTGCATCCAACGTGGAGCTAGTGTACAGTGTAAAAACTGTTGTCGTGGTTTCATGGTTCCACAATGGCGCATCTGCTATGGATGCATCAGCATTGTGAGGTGTATGGCAGGGTTGGCATATTTCCGTAGTACCCCAGCCTTGACCGGAAAAATCATGTGCTGTTCCCGTGATCTGAGAAAAGGATAGCTGACCAAATGCAGTAACAAATGCCAGAATAAGAAGTTGATTTTTCATAGTTTCTCCTTTTGATTAGAGGTGTTGTTAGTTATTTACTCATAAAGTTTATTAATTATGTTACAATTTATTAATAAGAACTCGGATTATGATTATGATCATGACAAATCAGATAACATCTGCCACTAAAAGTACCGGTGTCTTCAAAACGCAATCTTCCTAATCCATCCGGACTGACAATAGATGTATTGAAATTAATTAAATGTGTGTTGTTTGTTGAATTTCCCTGAGAACTGCTTATCCCATGTGGATCATGGCAAACATTGCAAGATGTGTTATCCGCAACTATGTGCCTTCTATGAATTTTTTGACCAAAGCTTCCACTAGTATTGATGATCGTATTTCTATTATGACAAGAATAACACAGAGCATAAGCTGTGGCTGATTCAGGTGTATAATCAGTTTTCAAGTATTGCATTTTTAAAATCTGTGGATAAATCGATCCATGCGGTCCTTTCGGTGAACCAGTACCATCACTTGCATGACAATCACTACAATAAAGTCTACTTGTTACTGTGTATGGCGATATCAAACTAGGAACATTAGGGTTAATCCCGGCACCTTCAACTGGATGAAATGATGGATTACTTAAGTCAAATTCCAGTCTTACATTGTTTTGTGCAATCTGACGAACTGTAGGGCTGCCCGGTTTATCAGGGCTATCGGCGTGACAACGATAACAAACCTCATACGCGTATTGTGCCGGATTTACGGCAGTACCATTAGTATTAACTCCTTTAACACCCAGAAGAAAACCATTTACAGCAGGTGCCGATGCAGTTTGATTATTACTTGCATGAGGATTATGACAATCTTCACACTCAACATGTTTTGTCTGTACTATATTTGGTTCCTCCGGATCGTGAATTTGCAAATAACCAGCTACATTGTGCTTATAAAGTTTTGTGAATTGTGTTTGAATATTTTTTACTGCAACATTACCATTGTGACAACTATAACAATTATTTTCTTCCTGCTGATAATTCATTAATCTTTTTTTACCGTTTGCATTGTGCGGATTGTGGCAATTTTCACAGGCATTCTGTGAAACTGTAGTGAAATCTGTATGAGGCCAGGGATCTATTCCACTTCCATTCCAGATTGAATTAGATAAATTGTGACTTGTTGAACTCCAATATGTTCTATCATGACAATACTGACACAATACGGAATATTCATTCGTTGCTGCCAAAAAATCACCAAAAATATTTTGATGTGGGTCGTGGCAGGAAATACATTGCATTTTTTGATTCTCAAGTGTAACAGGTCCAGTGAGCGAAGATGGATTATTTAATTGACCATCAATTGTTACCAGCGTAGAATTATATACAAAAGATATTGGGTGATCATCAGAAATATCTTTTGTCAGATTTGAATTACCCGATGGCAATGTTGTTATTCCGCCTGTCATCAGAATTGGAGTAGATCTGCTTAAGACATTTCCTAATGCAATTGTTCCATCATGGCAAGAAAGACAAAGTAAAGATGAGCCATCAGGTTGTCCTATCGTAGCATCTGAAGTTGTACTTGTGTAAAGCGTATAGCTTAAAGCCGGATCTTCTCTGTTCCACAATGGTTTTTGAGGACTGCTATTATGCGGCGTATGACAGAAAACACAAATTTCACTTTCACTAGAGGCTTTTATCGTTCCCGGTCCGGATACAGAAAGATTGTGTTTAGAATTAATTATAGACTGAGCAAGCATACCTGATGTAAAGATAAAAAGAACAGAGACAATTTGTATGAAAGTTGTGTTCAATTCAATTCTCACATCTTAGTTGGAAAATTTGAATTCTCGAATTAAAGCTGTCTGCAACATATATCCTATTTTGTTTGTCTATAAAAATTCCTGCTGGAAGCCAGAACTTTTCCGATTCTGTGCCTTGTTCTCCAAATGAGTAAAGTAGTCTTCCTCGCTGGTCAAATATTTGCACATTATTAAACAGTGCATCTACAACATAAATGTTATTATATGAATCTGTCGCTATTCCTTTCGGTCTTGCAAAATCTCCGCTTCCATCGCCGGGTTTTCCAAA
>JALHTS010000119.1 GCA_022865965.1 Ignavibacteriaceae bacterium | reverse complement strand
GTGTCAGCGACTTGTTTATGAAGATATACTTTAGCTCCGCCGCTTGCAGTAGTGTAATAACTTCCGACTACAATTTCTTTGTTGCCGTCATTATCTAAATCGACAACTTGAGCACTCTTAAAAGAGTTATCGCCTATACCAGTTTGAACTGGTAAAGTTTCCCATATACCACCCTGATATCTGATTGCGTATATTGATCTGGTTTCCGACGCATTCCATAAATATATGTAGTTATCTAGTACTGCAATATCCCATTTATTTCCCGTCCCAACTAAGCTTGGGAAATCGAGTCCTTTTGCTTCAATAGTCCAATCTTCAGTTCCATCTGCAAAATCAGGAACATCGCTTACTGAAATAACACCAAAATGATAATCGCCTGTACCAGCTCTTCTGTCAGCAAAAATAATTTCATCGTCCCCATCTTCATCAATATCTTCAATTACAAGTTTTATAGGCCGTACTTCAGTATTATTCTCATCAACAATGGTAGTATATGCATTTGGTAAATATCCGCCAACACCATCAAAAACACCCATTGCATCAGTTCCATCACCGGGATATTCATAAATTAAAATTCTTGGTGGATTAGGATTCGGTGTTGAACCAAAAGACAAGAAATTAGTAGGAGCCCAGATAATTTCGGGTTTACCGTCTTTATCCAGATCACCCCAGGTAAAACCAGGCCAGGTATTTTGCAATGGGATATTTGTATCAGTCATCCAGACCATTTCCCATTCAGTTCCGCTCCATTCAAATTTATAAAGCCTTGGGACTAGTTCTTCATCTCTATCAATGAAATTTGTATTGCAAGCATAGATTTCAGTCTTCCCATCGCCATCAAAATCAACACCAGCAACAAGTCCTCCAAATCCGCCAACTTCCCAGGTTTCAGTAGGAAGAGAAAAAACTCTTGTGAAATCTTGTTGAGCAAAAATTTGTGTTAAGGAAAGAAGGGAAAAGATAATAACTAATGATAAAAGTCGATTCATACGACCTCCTTATATTGATATGAGTTATTAATTTAGATTACTTAGTAGTAATTTACTTGGTGACTAATTTACAGGATAAAAGATATTCTTTCAAATAATTTCTATCTTTTTTACAAATAAAAGAACTGTCATTATTTTATATTTAGCAATAAAGTGATATCGAATGATTTTAGAATTTATAAGTTCAAAATTCTATTTGAGTTCAATTGCTTTTCGCACAAATCCATCTGCTTTTTCTAATCTTCGTTGAGCTTCGTCGTAATTAACTTTAGCTTTTATCATTACCAGGGCAGTTTTTACGTGTCCTTTTGCTTTTTCAAGATAGACAGCTGCATCATCATAGGAAAGACCTGTAATAGTCATAACAATTTTTTTTGAGCGTTCAACAAGTTTTTTGTTGGTCATTTGGAGATCAATCATCATATTTTCATATACTTTACCCATCCGAATCATTGATGCGGTAGTAAGCATATTTAAAACTAATTTTTGAGCAGTTCCGCTTTTCATTCGGGTTGAACCCATAACAACTTCAGGACCGATATAGGGACAGATGGCTACGTCAACTCCTTCTATATTAAAATCTTTACGGGGATTAGTAGTTACAAATAGAGTTTTAGCACCAAGCTCCTTTGCTTTTTTTACAGCACCAACCACATAAGGAGTTCTTCTGCTTGCAGCAATTCCGCAAACAACATCTTTATCCGTCACTTGGGCTTTGATTACATCCTTAGCGCCGTTTTCTTCAAAGTCTTCTGCACCTTCCTGAGCACGAAACATTGCCTCCATACCGCCTGCAATAAATCCTTCTATCATACCGTAGGGTGTTCCAAAGGTGGGCGGACATTCAGAAGCATCAATAACGCCTAATCTTCCGCTTGTTCCTGCACCGAAGTAGAGAAGTCTTCCGCCATTTTTTAATGCATGGACAATTGTATCAACTGCTTTTTCAATGTATGGCAATTCTTTTTCAACTGCGAAAGGAACAATTTTATCCTCTTCATTAATTATCTCAAGAATTTCAAGAGTTGATTTTGCATCAAT
>JALHTS010000740.1 GCA_022865965.1 Ignavibacteriaceae bacterium | reverse complement strand
GGTGTTGCGCCTAACCCGCCGCCAAGAATAGGAATTACCGAACGAATTAAAAACTCCTCAATAGTTTGGCTATCGGCGTTAATTTCCTATTTAGGTCTATTAGGCAATTATTAAAAATTTATTTTTTTATATAAGCGTTTAGACCCACTACCACTGTTTTGCCATCAATTACACAATCTGTATTTACGTTACCGTGCGTTGTTGCAACCACCAATGTTTTTCCAGATGCACTGGGCGTTGGTTTTTGTAATTCAATGCTAATGATAAGTTTACCATTTTCTATTTTGACTTCCATATTATTCTTCTCCAATAATTTTGTATATACCTTTTTATTGCAATCTACTTTAAAGAGCAACTAACTTTTACAACGCAACTTTATAAACACACAAATGCCCCTCTAGCTTGATAACCAGGCTTCTGCTTCAACTCTTTGATCCCTGGTAAAAGCTTTAATTTCAAGACCCGGAAACAAAGCCCCCTCAAATTCGCTTACTTTTTTTAACCAAGTCTTGTTACTCAAAACTGCTGCACGGTCGAATTTTTTTAATAATCCAAACATAGAAGGAAGGCGAGAAAATTCAATTGCAATTGCATCTAATGAAGGGAGATGAAAGTCAATAACGTCATAAAGCATTTTACCATGCTCAATATTCTTCGACTTACTGACAAGGTCATCTAAGGCAATTCTCATTTCCTCAGCATTTAACTTTCCACTCATCTCAATATCTAAACGATTCACACCATTCTGTATTACTTTAAACATAAACTTTCCTATAAATAAGTGACTTATATAACTAACGGTATGCGGTTAACCGGTCGCAAACGCCCCAAAACCTTTCACGTCGCGAAGAAACCGGAACGCGTTTGCGTTCCGAGTTGAACCGCGGGTTAGCTGGCATATTACTTAAGATTGTAATTAACTTAATGACATAAAATCATCTAAAACTACTTAGTTTTTAATATTTTTAATACTCTATCCAAATTGTCTTTAAAGGTTTCTATCCCTGTGGCTGAAGAGGCAACTGCCGTTTTATAGGCCTTTTCATAATACTTGCGCGCATTTTCGAGTTCATTATTTTTTTCATATGCATCACCAAGGCTATCGTAGACATTGGGTGATTCCGGATATAATTCCGCATTTAGTTTAAAAATACTTATAGCCTCTTTAACTTCACCTGCTCTTAATATTTTGTATCCGTGTGCATTTATCGTTTCCTCACGGAAATCATATGCCTCTGGATCTGTTTGTTTTAATTTATAAAAATATTTTATAGCGGCATCTAAATCTTTTTCTTTGATTAGAGTTTCAAGTAGTAGTACAATAGATATTTTGCCATAAAGAGCTTTAAGTCCTCGTGTAAATGCTGAAGGTATCATAGATACATGAGTTTCATTTTGAAGCAATTCACTCTTAAGGTTTAATTCTTTATAGCTTCGTTTTTTAAGTAATTCATTGAACTGTTCCCAACCATCAAACATCCCTTTAGTTTCTTCTTCTCCTAAAGCAGTATATATGTAACCAGTTAGGGCTTGTTCTCCTTCAACAAATGTTTTTGTATCGTCTAACATCTTACGTTTGTCCCACCATAATGAAGGACTAGCAATAATATAGTTTTGAAATGTTTCTGGACTATTTAGCATTGCATATATTGCGAAAAGACCACCATAACTCGATCCCCATATTCCTCGATTTGAAGGATAAGTTCGATATTCTCTATCAATAAAAGGAATAAGATTTTCTTTTAAAAAGCGTAGGTGTTCTGCAGCTTCACCGGACCCGGGATAATCTTCCACTTTTGTTGGTGTGTAATCTCTTCTCCGACTTAAGAAATGCTCATTTAAATCTCCACCATTTGCAATGCCCACCAGAATGAGCTCACGAATCTCATCATCAAGGCGAAGAAAAAGAAAAATACTTGTATACATACCAAAACTAAATGCTTCTGCGTCGGTTAAATAAAGGACCGGATATTTTTTATCTGATTCATAATAATCCTGCGGTAAATATACATAGGCAAAATATTGTCTATTCGTTTTTGATGAAATGATTTCTCTAACCTCTGTATTTAAAATTTCTACGCGTTTAGCAGAAGATTTATGATTTTTAATTTCTTGGGACCAACAAATATTAATTAAAAGAGTGCAAATAATGATAACAAGAAATAAACGAATCATGTTTGTTTTCATGATAATTGCTCCTTTCAACTTAAAAGTAAAACAATTTAGCCAGCTAACTATTACTTATGCTGAACGTTAAATGATCTAAAGATTATATTTATGTCCCGCATAAGCGGGATAAACTCTGCAGGTGCTTAAATATTCCATTCTACTTAATGATAGTTCAAATTCTTTATTATTCGGAAAATATGCGTGCATAAATATCAACCTGTGGTGATCTTTATAAAAGTGTCCTAATTTATGTTCAACATACAAATCAAGACATCCCCCGCAGTGTATGGTAAGAAATGGGATGTGGTGCATAATGTTCCCGCCCTAAAACATAAACGCAGTAGAAAATTAGCTTAAATTTTAATAAGCTTCAATAGATAATTAAGATTTCTCTCCGAAGGAGTCCTTTGGATAACCAGTTGCCTCCGAAACAATTTCGGGCAAGCTGTTTTAAGAGT
>JALHTS010000739.1 GCA_022865965.1 Ignavibacteriaceae bacterium | reverse complement strand
TTTCAGTAAGTTCTTTCAGGTTTGAAATATTATTAATACTGAAATAAGTTAATATGCTTCCCGAGATTACCACGGCAAGGATAAAAACAATTGAAAGTCTTGAAGCCGGTTTAAATCTGCTGTTCATTATTCAGTTCTTTTTCTGATTCAGATGTGCTATTCTAAAAATAAAATCTATTCACAAAACCAATGAATTTATTGCGTTAAAAATTGAAGGTATCCCAGGTTACCCTGAGATACTTTCATTTAATCAGTTATTTTTGAAAGTAAATTTTTCATTGGCAATATTTCTATTTATTAATCGTTTCCTCATCTAGCATCAAGTTATCCACTTTCCAAATTTCTGTTTCCTGTTGAAAGGTTGAAAGAACAATTTTTTGACCATTAGGATGAATACTTATACTAGAAATCGGTCCTTTCGATTGCCAAACTTTTTGAGGATTCTTTCCATCTGCCGATATACGCCATAAAATAGAACCATCATTTATATTTTTCATATTTTCACTGAATAAGATATAATTCCCATCAGGTGACCAAACAGCACTACTGATCTTATTACTTTCCCCGACTGAAAATAGTTGTAGAACAGTTCCTCCGGAGGTTTGAATTACATTTAGTTTATTTTCACTGCAAAAAAGTAAACTTTTCCCATCGGGTGAGAGATCAAGTGTTCTGTTTAAGTCTTGATGCTGTAAAAGTATTTTTTCCTGGCCGGTTTCCAATTCAAGATTTATTAGCTTATCATTTGTTGTGTAATAAATACTCTTTTGATCTTTAGACCATTCAGCTACTGATCTTGCATATAATGATACTCCTGCCTCGTTTACTTCTGTTTTAGAAAAAGCAAGCACTTCAGTTACTTTACCTGATTCGACTGTTATTGCATATATTCCACCATCATAATCTTTCTTGAGTTCTCTTTCTTTATCATATCCAACTACTAAAAGGGTCTTGCCATCCGGCGACCATTGTGGATACCTCATTTGCTTCCAATCCGATAGCTTACGTTCTTTGCCTGTTTCTATATCCAGAATAAACAATGGACGATGATACCAGCCAGGTCCTGCAGACTCTTTAATCTCTTTAGTAAATGCAAGAGATTTACCATCCGGCGATAGTTCTGCAAAAGGGACAGAGCCTAACATTGGTTTTACGGATTCGAATTCGAGCCTGCCTTTAATCACATCAAAAGGTGCTGTAAAAGCGGTGAATTTCCTTGAGAAAAACGAATAATAGTAAGTTCCACTGTTAGTAAAACCCATTGGTGTAATTTGACCAATTTCAGTTACTAACCGCTTGGGTTCTCCGGCAGCTTTTCCATTTAAAACTGAAACAATCCAGGCATCCCATGTTCCTGAACGATTGCTTGTAAAAAGAATTTTATTTTTATTCGGAAACCATCCAAGTAAGCGATCATTTGCTGGATGTTTAATCAGTGAAGTTTCATTTTTACCGTCAGTCGATATCATGTGAATATCGAAGTTACTGTCATCTTTATCGTTTGGTACATCAAATGCGATAAATTGATTATCAGGAGAAACACCTAAATACATCCAATAGAAAAAGTCAAAGGTTTTTAATACTTGAATATCACCACTTGCAACATTGATTGACAATATCCGACTCTGTTTTGTTTTATTAAGATAACTTCTGGCATAAATTATTTTTCCATCCGGAGACCAGGCACTGGGATATACATCTTCATCTTTGTTGCCGTAAAGAACTTTGGGTTGAGGATTATCGACATTGATTAATCTTATTTCGTAGTTACTGTTTAAATTATACCAGGAATATGCAACCTGTTTACAGTTGGGAGATACGGTAGAACCAATAGTAAATTGCATTGGATTGTCCCATGTACCATCCTTCGTTAAAAGATGTGTTTTGCCAGTTGAAAATTTACGAATTGCCACATTTCCCGTTTCTTCATCCAAGTATGTAAGAAACCGTCCATCGGGAGATGGGGCGGCAAGCATATCAGTAGCACCACCGGACATCACTTTCTGCAAAGTTATTGATTTGGGAGTAACTTTTGCGGCAATTGGTATCAACCGGGAAAGCCTTTCCTTGGCAATTGCAACTTCACTTTTTTGCTCCGGGAAATTATTAACTAGGCGTTGATATGCTTTTGTAGCTTCATTCAATCCCAGTTTTTCATAACAAAATCCCACATGCAGTAATGCTTTTGCTTGCAAAGATTTATCCGCATCCTGATTTCCAACTATTTTATTGTAAATATCGATTGCCTCATTCAAGGCGCCTTCACCCTCTTCTTTTATTAATCCTTTTTGAAATAACTGCTCAGGGGTTTGAGAAAATGAGGGTGTTATGCCGCCAATTAAAAAGGCTGCAATTAAAATGTAAGTTTTCATTTTTTTCTCCGAATTAAGTTTAACATCTGAAGCAAAATTAATTCGTTATCCGAGGCTCATTGTCACTTGAGAGTAAAAGTTAAGTAAAAATCACGTCATGGCAAGGCAATATAAAATGTATATAAAATAACACAAGGTGCTCTTTATAGAATTTTCACCATACATTCTTTCTACATTCAAGTATTTGCGCACAACCTATTATTTACCACAATTATTCAAACGATTTTATTACAGGCGCAATAGTTCGTCAAAAGATAAAACTACCCTCTCTTCTCCTTAGCCAATTTATAAAGTTCCAAATATTTTTCAGCAGATTTTTTCCAGCTACAATCTAATTTCATTCCATTGAGTTGTATTTTCTGCCAGATATCTTTTTGCTTGAAAGTATTTACTGCACGTTCAACAGATTTGAATAGCGCATAACTTGAATAATCATAAAAAGAAAAACCATTACCGTGATCAAAACCGTGATGCTTTTCTTCATCCCAGTCTTTAACTGTATCGGCAAGTCCGCCGGTTTTCCTAACTATTGGTACTGTTCCATACTTCAAGCCGTAGATTTGATTCAGCCCGCACGGTTCATAACGTGAAGGCATTAAAAACATATCCGCACCGGCTTCAATAAGATGGGATAACTCATTGCTAAAACCAATGTATGTACCGACTTTTTGCGGAAAACTTTTAGCAAGACTTCTGAAAAGGTTTTCATATCTTTCTTCGCCGCTCCCGAGTATCAGCCATTGCGCATCAAGTTTTAAGAGATCATCAAGAGCATCCGCAAAGACGTCAAAACCTTTTTGCAGCACCATTCGCGATATCATTCCGATCAGCGGAACGTTTTCATCAAAAGGCATATTGAAATGTTCTAACAGGAATTTTTTATTCTTCAGCTTTCCGCTTAAATCTTTATTAGAATAACTAAACGGAAGAAAACGATCTGCTTCGGGGTCCCACTCGCTGTAATCAACACCGTTTAGTATTCCGTAAACATCAGGCTTGCGCGCCCGCAGAGTATCGTGTAAACCTGCGGCGTATTCTTCAGTTAAAATTTCATGCGAGTATTTGTTGCTTACGGTATTTATCAGATCGGCAAAGACAATTCCTGTTTTCATAAAGGAAACGGTGTCTTTGAATTCAACAGGACCATCCGGATAGAACAAATCACCACGAATCTCCGCGGCAAGCAATGTTGATTTAGGGAATCTTCCCTGGTAGCCGATGTTGTGAATTGTAAATAAAGTCGCCGTGTTATCGAAAAGTTTATCCCAGCTGTAATTATCTTTTATATAAAGAGGAATTAATCCTGCTTGCCAGTCATTGCACTGAATAACATCAGGCGCCCAGCGAAATCGCTGTAAAGTTTCAATAACTCCTTTGCTGAAAAGGATGAATCTTTCGTCTTCGTCTATATCGTTGGTGTAGATTCCCCCACGGTTAAAGTAATGCGGACACCCAATAAAGTTTACTTCAACGTTTGAGTTTGGCAGCTTCGCCTGATGCAGATGAACCGAGTGAACAACACCGTTAACACGAATTTGTATTTCACCAACATCCCAGTTGTAACGTAATCCGTGAGTTGATTCATCAATTAATGAGTATTTGGGTAAAAATACTTTTACCTCACAGCCTAGCTTTTCTAAAGCCTTAGGAAGTGCGCCGGTAACATCGGCAAGTCCGCCTGTTTTTGCGTAAGGAACACACTCTGTTGATACAAATGCTATTTTCATTTTTAATTTCTTTTGTCCTGAACTTTTTGAAGGAGGAAGATTATAATAATTTTATTTTCTGAGATGAATAATAAGCTTTAATGAATTAAATTTCATCAACAACTTTGAAAAAGTTAAAACTATAGTTGAATCTTAAATAATAAACTGTGAATATCAAAATTCTTTTATTTCGATGTTCACAGACAAATAAAATGGAGTTAGTATGAAAAAAACAATTAATGATTTATTCGTTTATGTAACGGGTGATGTAAAAAATAAGCCAATCATTTTTGTTCACGGCTTTCCTTACGATCACACAATGTGGAAAGAACAAATTGCGGAGTTTAGCAAAGATTATTTTTGTGTTGCCTACGATATAAGAGGATTAGGAAACTCACCTGCGGGCAATGGACAATTTACAATGGAATCTTTTGTTGACGATCTTGAACTGATTATTGACGAATTGAAGCTTGATAAATCCGTACTTTGCGGTTTATCAATGGGCGGATATATTTCTTTAAGAGCGCTGGAAAGAATGCCGGAAAAGTTTTTTTCAGCAATATTGTGTGATACACGATCAGAAGCAGATAATAATGAAGGAAAGCTTAAACGTGCTGCAGGAATAAAAAGAATAAACACAGAGGGTCTTGCACCATTTGTGCGTGACTTTGTCACAAATTGTTTCGGAGATGATTTTAAGAAAAACAGAAAAGAAGAACTCGAAAAGATCATCGAAAAATCATCGGGATTCGATCCGGCTGGAGCTAAAGGAGGATTGCTTGCAATGTTAAGCAGAACAGATACAACGGCAAGTTTGGGAAAAATAAAAATTCCTACTCTGCTCATATGCGGCGAACAAGATACCTTAACACCGCCTTCGGTTATGCGTGAGATGTTTCATAAAATCAATAAGGCAGAGTTTCTTGAAATCAACAAGGCAGGACATATGACACCGATTGAGAATCCAAACGAAGTGAATTCCGCATTAAAAACCTTTCTTAAAAAAGTAACATATTAATTGTTATGAATGCAGGTGAAAAGATTAGGGTTAAGATATGCTGCAT
>JALHTS010000738.1 GCA_022865965.1 Ignavibacteriaceae bacterium | reverse complement strand
CTTATTGTGATTGATAAGTATATCGCTTTTTCTTATCTGATAAATATCACCAACGACAATTTCTCCAAGCAATTCCTGGTACTCATTGAAAATTATTTCTTTCTCAAGTTCTCTTATTTTCTGATTTAAACTTTGTTTTGCCAATACAATAAGTCTTCTTCCAAGTGAGGCCAGTTCGATTTTTTCAACAAAGTCATCCCCAACTTCCAGTTCATCGTCATTCCCGCGGGTGTTAATCTCGTTAATGCTGATTTGTGTATTCGGATCTTCAACCTCTTCAACAATTTCTCTTTCAAGAAACATTTCTATATCGCCGCGATCAGTATTAACAACCACATCAAATTTTGCTTCCTCACCATATTTTTTTTTGATAAGAAGCCCGAAGATATCTTCGAGTATTCCGCCCAAAACGTCTTTATCAATTCCTTTTTCCCTTACCATTGCGGCAAAGGACTCAACTATATCATAATTCATTTAATTTTTCTCCTCCACTAAGAAAAGCTTATTACTACTTTTGCACTTATAATGTCTTTAAAATTTATTTTTACTAATGTTTTGCCTGTTGAAAAATGAAGATCTTCGCCTTCAACAGAACCAAGTTTTGCTTTTAACTCTAATTTCTCTTCACCTGATTGATACTTAACCTCAAATTTTCGATTGATGTGTTTAGGGTACTGCCTTAAGAATCTGAGTGGTCTATCAACACCGGGAGTCGAAACATCCAGTCTGTATGAACCTTTAATTAAGTTTTTTTCTTCTATTTCGCTGTTAATTAATTTACTTAATTCAGCGAGATCCTCAGCTGAAACATTTTTCTCCCCGTCAACAAATATTTCAATAATACGGTTTCTGTCATTACCCCTTAGATTAATCTCAATAAGTAATAATCCGAATTCAGAGGCCGATTTTTCAGCGATTTTAGATATATTTTTAATTAATTCGTTCATACTAACAAAAAACGCCCTTAAAAGGGCGAATCGAGTGGTCAAAAATAGGATTAATTATCTTAATAACAAAAAAATTATTTACTGACGTTTAGCACAACTTCTATCCCCAATGAACTCCTCGATGGAATATTGGAATATGGAGTTATGAAAGATTTGAATAATGCTTTGGCATATTATTCCATTTTTCCAAGAGTTGTGGATATGGTCAGCTATTAATTTATCACTTTCTTAAAAACATATCCGCCTTTTACTGCACCCCAGACTTGTTCACCTTTATCAGTAAATCCCTGATCCCAGCTTATCATTGAATTTTTAGTTATAACTACTTTAGTTGTTGCATAAGTTGCTCCTCGAAGATTACTGACACAATTATCGTCAACCGTGCTGCCAATAAAAATGTTTTCATCTTTCCTGTTAATTACAACTTCACAACCTTCTCTAATCTTAAGCTGGGCAGGTTTCAGAGATTTGAATACCGAAGGATTTTTCCATCCTCCAACGAAATCTTTTTCATCTGGAATTGAATAGATAATGCTCTTTATAATTCCGTTTTCTTCAACTAAGTGATAAATTCTTTGCCGATAAGGTTTATCCTTTGTGTCAGCAACTGCCTGTTCAACATAAAGCCAGTAACCATCATTTGGTTGATTCCATATTCTGGTCATTTCAAGAGAAATATTATAGTAGCTGGAATCGTTTAATGATTGTTCTTCACTGTTAAACGAACCACTCATCCATTCACTAAGAATTTCAATATCAGACTTGTTCTGCGCAAGAACAGCGGTGGTTATGAAAATAAAAAGTAAAAGTAGACTTAAATTTTTGTTCAATTTTCCCTCCCGATAGCAATAACGTACCCCTCAAAATTAATCTTCAAGTAAGAGATAACACAAATACTTTAACCGAACTATTTACAATTTTGATTGAAAAGAAAACTTAATCACCTTTGGTTTAACAAGCTTTTTGAAATCCTTATACTTCATTTGAATCAATTCGGAATGAGTGCAGGAATTGAAGGCTATTTCTTTGTCTTCAGATAGACTTTGAGCAACATAAACCTCCATTCCATACAAATTTCCGAATGGAGGCATTGCACCGACTTCACAATCCGGAAAAAGATTAAGAAATTCTTTTTCGTGAGATATTCTGATTGCATCCGTTCCGAGTGCCTCTTTTAGCTGATCGAAATCAATTTTATTAGAGGCTGGAAGAACAGCCATAGCAAGTTTTCCTTTCACGTTTACTATAACAGTCTTTGCTAAATTCTTACCCGGAACATGAGCTACAGCCGCAATTTCCTGAGCAGTATAAGCAAGCGAGTGCTTGAGTGTTGTGTACTTAATATTATTCTGATCTAAATAATCAGTTAATCTTTTGGAAGGCATAAAAAGCTCCTTTCAGTTAAACTAAACTAATATTCCCTGTTTAGAAATTTCATCCGTAAGTTCAAGAAATCTTTTATAAGGAATTGCAATTAAACTTTGTGCCTGAAAAGCACCGTTTGAAAGACTGATCATAGAAACTTTCGCAGCAGATTCTTCATCGGGTGCTTCGTAGATATCCAGAAAATCATATTCTCCAAGCAGCGCGTAATGTGAAATGAATTTAACTTCGGGACATTTTTGTTTAACCTGATCCAGCCAGGCTCTGCCCAGCTTCGCTCTGTCTTGAATTTGTTTGGAGGTTTCAGAAGAAAGTTTCGTTAACAAAATGAATGTTTTCATAGCAGTCTCCTTTCATGTATGGATAATTTTTTTACTCCCACACTGAGAAAAAAGAAAATTTGGGAAAGAGCAAATAGAATGTAAGAAATGGAAAGTTAAAACTCAAAGTTGCTGAATATTTAGCAAGTATTTTCCTTGATGCTGGATGCAGGTTTCTGAATACTAAATTAAAGTTGCCGTATTACAGATTGTTATTTTTTGTGTCTAATTCCCTTATTTTTCAACAAACTGTGGACTGAAGACTTCTTCTTTATCTTAAACAAAATACTTGATAACAAAGAATCCTCCAATTAATAAAACTGTAAAGGCAATTGCCAGCCAGTTGAAATATTTATCTATAAAACCTTTTATCTGTGGACCGAATTTCCAGATAAGAAAAGCAACAAGAAAAAAGCGCGCACCCCTGCTTATCACCGAAGCTATGATGAACATCACTATGTTGATATTAAAAGCCCCCGAAGAGATGGTAAATACTTTATAAGGTAAAGGAGTAAATCCAGCTGTAAAAATTATCCAGAAATCGTAAGCTTTATACATCTCTTCAATTTTATAAAAAGTCTGATTTGTAAAGCCGGGAATGTTAGCGAAGAAAAATTCAGCAATTCCGGTGAATTCTCCAGCCGGTGTCCACCACAAAAAATGACCGAGAGAATAACCAAGCAACGCCCCTGTTATAGATCCGATGGTACAAATGGAAGCAAAACGAAATGCTTTAGTAGTAGAACCTAAAACTAAAGCAATTAATAAAGCATCCGGTGGAATGGGGAAAAAAGAAGATTCTGCAAAAGCAAGTAAAAATAATGCGGGCGCTCCATAGGGAGTTTCTGCCCAGTGAAGAACCCAATCATATAATTTTTTGAGAATTTTCAAATTTTACCCAATAATGAAGTGCAAACATAAATAAAATTCATCGGTTTAGAAAAGTGAAGGCTCTGATATTTACCAAGAGAGAAATCTATCAGATTGTATAAATAATCTAGAGTATATTCTTAACTAAGGTTTATAACCCATTTTAATGAAATGACTTAAAAAATGGGCGGGCTATTGACAATTACTAAATTTCATGCCATTTTAGTGAGTCGAATTATTTCGACCTAAATAATCTATCAAAAACAAATGGAGAACAAAATGAAAAAACTTACAGCAATCTTTGCACTCTTTCTGATTGGAGCAACACTATCTTTTGCTCAAGTGAATGCAAACTATGATGGTCCAACACCAGAGGTTAGACAAGGAGCAAAATCGTTTGTTTTTTTATACACACCATTTCAAAGCAATTTGAATCCAGTTTATGTTAGTCCTGTATCTGTTTTCCCTGATGAGGAAATGGATTTGGTTGGTGCGGGATTTAGATATTTTGTCACTAATGAAATTGCTTTGGGTGTGGGATTAAATTTCGGTACCGGTACTTCTGAAAGAGAATTTCCTAATGGCGATAAAGAAGAATTATCTCTTAGTTCATTTGGTGTTGCAATCGATGCAAACTACCATTTCAAATCTCTGTACAGTGTTTCTCCTTATGTTGGAATTCATGCTAATTTCGGAAGTGTATCTTATGAATTTGATGAAACTATAGAAGGAATTACCACAACAGAGGAAGCTTCTGGTACCGGACTTGGAGCTGGACTCAACTTCGGATTTGATTGGTTCTTTACTGAAGGATTATCACTCGGTGGAAAATACACCATAGGATTCCAATCATTAGGTAAACCAGAACTAAAATCAGGAAGTGTTTCTGTTGAAGGCGCTAGTTCAAGTTTATTCGGAATAAGTTCAGCAAGTGTAATTCTTAACGTACATTTCTAAAAAATAGTTAGATCAATAAAAACCCTTTGAAAAGTAATTTTTAAAGGGTTTTTCTATCTATAGTATAATTTTAGGTGATGTTCGTAACTTATTTTTACAGAATAAGTTAATTTTCTAAAACCTCTTGACATTGTGATTTTTTTATGTAATTTTAAACAACCGAAATATTTCGGGAGTTAATTATTAACAACATTAGGAGAAATCTTATGAAAAAGTTCTTTTCTTTTTTCTTTTTAGTTCTTTTATTTGGTAGCATTACACTTAACGCACAATACTTTGCAACCAAAGGAACTATTGAGCTTGGCGGTAGCGCTGGATTTTCAAGTAGTACTTCAGTTGATAATGGTGAAACTGCAGAGGATGCATTTACCACCTTTAATTTCGCACCATATGTCGGTTATTTTGTTGTTAACAGCCTTGAGCTTGGTTTAATTCCATCTTTTGTTTCTCAAAGCTTTGGCGATAATTATTCTGCAAATGCATTTGGTGTTTATTTTGCGCCAGCTTGGAATTTCGACTTAAAGAGTAATCTCTTTCCATTTATTGAGGGCAGAATCGGTTATAACACTACAAGTACCACGGTGACTGATGGTGAAGGTGTCGAAACAGAATTTAATTCAAGTGGCTTAGCTTGGGGTTTAAGAGGTGGATTAAAAGTTCAGGTTGGTAACAGTGCTCTTGTAAACCTGGCTTTATTTTATGATCAACTTACTATGGATCCAGATAATTGGGATGGTGACAGAAACGGCGAAAATGTTTTTGGTGTAAATGTTGGATTTACTATTTTCTGGGGTCGCTAAACTTTTCTTAATCTAGTTATAATCCTGCTCTTCAGAGGGCAGGATTTTTTTTTGCTAACTCTCTCGTTATTTTTCCCCAACAATTTTTCAGAGGTTTAAATGAAATTCGAACGTAATGCAGGTATTTTACTTCATCCAACTTCTTTGCCCGGTAAATATGGAATTGGTGATCTTGGTGATGATGCCTTTAGGTTTATAGATTTTTTAGAAAAAGCTGGACAAAAACTCTGGCAGGTTTTTCCGCTTGGTCCAACTGGTTATGGAGATTCTCCCTATCAATGTTTTTCTGCATTTGCAGGTAATCCAAATCTTGTTAGTCCGGATAAATTAATGGACGATGGTTTATTGACAGATCACAACATCCACAATATTCCTTCGCATAATCCTATAGAGATTGACTACGGTCAGATAATTGATTACAAAAAATCTATTCTTAAAAAAGCTTTTACAAATTTTAAAAATCGTTATACAAATTTTGAAAAAGACTTTAGCAAATTTTGTAAAGAGAATAAGTTGTGGTTAGATGACTTTGCCTTTTTTATGGCAGCAAAAGAAGCTCACGGTGGAGTTGTTTGGAGAGATTGGGATAAAGGGTTGGTGCTTCGTGAAAAAGAATCTTTAATAAAATGGACAGAAAAACTTTCCGACGATATTTTTTATCAGAAATTTGTTCAGTACGAATTTTTTAAACAATGGACAGCAGTAAGAGAATATGCAAACAGTAAAGGAATTAAGATTATTGGTGATATGCCTATATTCATTGCTTACGATAGTGCTGATCTATGGGCAAATAAGGAATTGTTTACAGTTAATAAAGAAGGTAGGCTTGAAACTGTTGCTGGTGTTCCGCCTGATTATTTCAGCGAAACCGGACAACTTTGGGGAAATCCTCTTTACCGATGGAAAGAAATGGAAAAAGATGATTTCCTCTGGTGGAGAAAACGTTTTACAAATCTTTTTAAGATGATTGATATTGTTCGTATTGATCACTTCCGCGGATTTGAAGCGTTCTGGGAAATTCCCGGTGACGCTGAAACTGCAATAAAAGGCAGATGGGTAAAAGCTCCGGGCGATAAATTATTTAAATCCTTAGAAAAGCATCTTGGCAATGTGGCAATTCTTGCAGAAGATCTTGGTGTAATTACTCCCGAAGTAGAGAAGCTTAGAGATGATTTTAATTTTCCCGGAATG
>JALHTS010000737.1 GCA_022865965.1 Ignavibacteriaceae bacterium | reverse complement strand
ACAAAATGTTTCCGCAGAAGGAATTGATATTGCAATTGTTTTAGATATATCGGGGAGTATGCTCGCCGAAGATTTCAAACCTAACAGATTAGACGCTGCAAAGAATCTTACAGACCAATTTATTAATGAAAGAGTGAGCGATAGAATTGGTTTGGTGATTTTTGCACGCGAAGCTTTTACGCAATGTCCCTTAACCATTGATTATGCTGTGCTTAGAAATTTATTATCTGATATAAAAAGCGGAATGGTTCCAGATGGAACTGCAATTGGTAATGCAATTGCGAATGGTGTAAACAGACTTAAAGACAGTGATGCCGAAAGCAAAGTAATGATACTTCTTACTGACGGAGTTAATAATGCAGGTGAAGTTGATCCGCTTTCCGCTGCAGAAATTTCAAGAACTTTTGGAATTAGAATTTATTCAATAGGTGTTGGAACAAGAGGCGAAGCACCATATCCTGTCAGAACTCCTTTTGGAATTAGATACCAGATGATGCCTGTAGAAATTGACGAACAATTGATGAAAAAAATCTCTGAAACAACAGGCGGACAGTATTTTAGAGCTACGAATAACAAAGCTCTTCAGGAAATTTATGATACGATAGACAAAATGGAAAAAACTAAAATTGAAATTACTTCTTACAGAAATGCAAGAGAACTTTATTATGGATGGTTAGGTGGAGGATTGTTGCTCCTATTTATTGAACTTGGATTAATAAAAACAATTTTCAGGAAGTTACCGTAATGTTTCGATTTGCAAATCCGGAATATTTAATTGCACTTTGGACAATACCAGTTTTGATTGCCTTGTTTTGGTATCTTACAAATAACAGAAAAAAACTTCTGGAGAAATTTGTTCATAAAGATTTACACAAAGTAATAGTCTCGACGTTCAGCGGATATAAAAAAATATTTAAATTTGGTTTGATTTTAATTTCGCTCGGGTTGTTGATAATAGCTGCAGCTAATCCACAGGTTGGAACAAAGATGACTGAAGTAAAACAAACCGGAATTGATGTTCATATTTTGCTTGATGTTTCTTACAGTATGATGGCAGAAGATATAAAGCCCAACAGACTTGAAAAAGCTAAGATGCAGATTTCAAATCTTATTCAGAAGCTTAGAGGAGATAGAATAGGATTAGTTATTTTTTCCGGTGATGCTTATGTTCAAATTCCATTAACTACTGATTACTCTGCAGCAAATTTGTTCCTTTCCGCTGTTGATGTAAGTTCAGTTCCGCAGCCGGGAACAGCTATTGCCTCTGCAATTAATTTAGCAACACAATCTTTTGATACATTACAAACCGAAAAAGTAGTTATTATAATTTCTGACGGAGAAGATCACGAAGGAGATTTGAATACAGCAGTTAAAGAAGCAGTATCAAAAGGAATAAAAATATATACAATCGGGCTCGGTTCACCGGATGGAGCGCCAATACCTGTTTATGATTCACGCGGCAGAATGATGGGATTCAAAAAAGACAGAACTGGCAATACTGTACTTACAAAGCTTGATGAACAAACCTTAAAACAAATTGCTTCTGATGGAAATGGGAAATATTTCCGGGGAACTAATTATAATGATTACCTCGACATGATTTACAAAGAACTTTCAGAACTTGAACAAGCAGAATACGGTGTAAAAAAAGTAACTGATTACGAAGATCGCTTTTATTATTTTTT
>JALHTS010000736.1 GCA_022865965.1 Ignavibacteriaceae bacterium | reverse complement strand
TATTGGAGGGATTATAGTTTTAGCAAACATAACTAGATTGCCCGCCCATAAATAATCAACAAAATGTAATTGATTAGAAAATGAGGCGACCAGCAAAACATATTGAATTAAAAAGCATAAATAAAAAAGGAATGAAACTGCTAGCATTTTAATTGTATAATTTCTATTAAGATTTTTTAACTCTTTTAATTTATCGAGTAAGTAATTCATTCTTGTTGATTTTCTAAGCTTCGCGAAAATAATACTGTCCCAAAATCTTTCATTTAAAAGAAGGTAAATGAAAAAATAAAATAAACTAAATAACACTATGAAAAGCGAAATAGTTATGGATATTGTAATACCGTATTCAAAGTGAATGAAAATTATTGAACTTATAGATCCGAATATTGCTACCATTAATAGCGGAAAGAATTTATCGAGTAAAGTAGCTAAAGCAACTTTATAAACAGGTTTGTCTTTCAAGACTATTGCTCTTCCAAAATATTCACCAATACGAGCAGGAGTGAAAACACCCGCAGCCAATCCGTGCAGTAATGAAATGAATATTTTACTATTGGAACTTTCATTCAACAAAAGTTCACAGGTAAGTTTCCACTTTAAATATTGTAGATAGAGATTTATAAATATCATTGAAAATGCTGCTATCAGAAAACTTAAATTAGCTTGTTTGATGGCAACCCAGATCTCACTTGGCTCTACAGTTGAAACAATATAGGTTAGAAGTCCAGCTGCAATAAAAAGTTTTAACAAGAAAATAAGTAGACTTTTATTTCTTACTAAAAAACTTTCATCACTAAAATATTTTTTTAATGCAGCTTCAATCATTATTGCTCAATTTCAAGAATATTAATTTTTAATCCTTCAGTACAGTTTGTACAAATATTAATACTTTTTCTGCTATCTAAAACTCTTTGTCTGAAATTTTGATATTGTCCTGATTTCCACATTTGCTGAAAAGATCTGCCATTAAGCACTCCTAAATTATACTCGGCATCTTTATCAAAGCAACAAGGAACAACCTTACCATCCCAGGTTATAACCGAAGTTCTCCAAAGTGCAAAACAATGATTTTTCATTTTGTTTTTTATTTTATATGAACCATTTTCAACGATGTAACGATTATACTTTGTATTTGAAGGTAAAAACTTAATTGCATTTTCAAAACTTGATATTTGCATAGATTTAAATACTATTTTATCAACTCCAACATTCTTTCCATAACTTAACACATCATCAAGTTGATGCTCATTTTGTTTCATTACAATAAACTGAAATTCGACATAAGGTTTTTTCAAACCGCGCTCATTTTTTCTATTAATAAGGATTCTCAATCCATCATTTACTTGTCTGAATGTTCCGCCGACACGGTAATTCTTATAAGTTTCTTCATCCAGTCCATCAACAGAATAGATCAATTTGTCAGGGGCATTATCTAAAATCAAGTCCATATTACTTTCATTTATAAAATGTCCATTTGTGCTAATAGAAATATAAATGTTGTTCTGCTGCGCATACTTTATCATCTCAGGAAGATGTTTGTTTATAAAAGGTTCTCCTTGAAAAAATAACTGAACATAAAACCCGGTTAATTTTAATTGATCTATCCAGCCTTTGAATTCATCGAATCTTAGTAATCCTAATGGACGAGTTAAAGTTCCTAAACCTGACGGACATTCCGGGCACTTTAGATTACAGAGATTTGTCGGTTCAATCGAATAAGAAATAGGCATACCCCAAACGATTGGTTTTCTGATAAGTTTGGAAAGGATAAACGAAAAAACAACTTTTATTGAGTTATAAAATCTCTTAAAAGTAAAATATTTAGCTAAATTTATTTCCAAACTCATTACAGAATAGTTTTGAATGTTAAAATAATCATTTAAGTGAATTAAAAAACCATTAAAGTTATATGATTTAAGAAGTTGTCAACTGCTAATCTTTTTTTTACTTTTGAATTGTCAATTCACATTTAAGGTGCAGAATGCAAATTAATTTCTCCGATATCCCAAAAAATCAAAATTTGTTTTTGGATTACTTATATGAATTTGAAAACGTATCTAAATTTTACAAATATGATTTCAGAGAAAAAGAGAATTACAGTGAAATTTTCAAAAAAATAATAAAATCCAGGAAAGATCGGGAATTTAGTTTAACATCAATACTAAAAGACCAATATTCATTTCTGCCAAAAGCTTCTGAAAAAACTCTTTATAACATTCATAATTTAAGTGAGGAACGAACTTTAGCTATTGTAACCGGTCAACAACTGGGTTTGTTTGGCGGACCTCTTTACACACTGTATAAAATTATTACTGCAATAAAACTTTCCCGACAATTAAAAGAACGATATGAAGAATATAACTTTGTCCCTGTTTTCTGGCTTGAAGGCGACGATCACGACTTTAATGAGATAAGATGGATTAAAGTTCTTAACAATGAAAATGAAATAAAAGAAATAAATTATCTTGAAGAAATTCCTGAAGATGAAGCAAAGAAAAGTGTTGGGAATTTAATGCTAACTTCGGATATAAAAACTTTTATAGATAACATTAAAAAATCACTGCGTGAAACTGAATTCACTTCTGGGTTGTTATCAAAACTCAGTGAATTTTATTGTGAAGGTAAAACTTTAAAACAATCGTTCAGAGAATTATTGTTCTGGCTTTTTGATGAATATGGCCTGGTAATTTTAGATCCGCATGATGAAAAAATAAAATCTCTTTTAACTCCTATTTTCAGCAAAGAAATTATTGGATTTAGAGAGCATACACAAAAGTTGGTTCTTTGCAGCGCAAAGCTTGAAGAGTTTTATCATGCTCAGGTTAAAATTAAACCTGTAAATCTATTTTATAGTACAGATGACGGAAGGTATGCAATCGAACCAGTTGATGATGAATTCAGATTGAGAAGAAAAAGAATACACTTTACAACTGAAGAATTATTATCCAAGATTAATAGTGAGCCAGAAAGATTCAGTCCGAATGTTTTATTAAGACCAATTTGTCAGGATTATCTATTACCAACTGCATTTTATGTTGCCGGTCCAAGTGAGATTGCATACTTTGCACAGGTGATGCCTTTATATGATTTTTTTAATATTGAAGCTCCCGTAATCTATCCTCGAGCATCAATAACAATAATTGAAAAAAGTATTCAATCAAATCTTGATAAATTTAATCTTGAATTAAAAAATATTTTCATCAAGTCGGATACTTTAAAAGATAAAATCATAGCATCACTGTCAGAGAATAATCTTAACGACATATTTGATGAAGTAAATAAACAAATTGATTTAGCATTTGAAGAACTTAAAGTAAAATTATTTTCTGTTGATAAAACAATTTCCGATTCAAGTGATCGTTACAGGGAAAAAGTTGCTTTATCATTGAATGAGTTGAAATCAAAAGCTCTTCAAGCTCAGAAGAAGAAACATGAAATAAGCTTAAAGCAGATTGATAAAATTTCTGAATCACTTTTTCCAGCGGAAAATCTGCAGGAGCGCGAACTAAATTTTATTTACTTCGCTAATAAATATGGTGATGCATTTTTGAAAAAGATTTTTGAAGAGACGATAGTTAATTGCTTCGAGCATCAGGTAATCAATATCTAAGAGAATTTACAGATAGAATTTATTTGAGTTAAAAAACCGGGATTTGAAATATTTACAGATTCAAAACCTTTAACCACACCACCCTTTTCGCTTAACATCGAGAAAACTGAAAACGACATCGATATTCTGTGATCGCCGAAACTATCAAAAACTAATTCCTTACTTGAGGGTCTACCTTCGAATGAAAATCCGTCCTCATATTCTACAACATCAAATCCTGCGATTCGTAAATTATAGCAAATTGATTTTATTCTTTCCGATTCTTTTACACGAAGTTCTTTACAATTTCTAATTTCAAACTTACCTTCTGCAAAGGCACCTGCAACTGTAAGAATTGGAATTTCATCAATTAAAGATGGAATTATTTTTTGATCAATGTGAACATTTTGAAGCTTGCTTGATCTGACTAAAATATCACCATATTCTTCTTTGTTGCTAAATTTATTTGAAATAATCTCAATGTGCGCACCCATCTTTCGTAATTGCTCAATAATTGCAGTACGAGTAGGATTAAGCGAAACATTTTTAATTTTAATTTCAGAGTTATTACTAAGAAGTGCTGCGACAATAAAAAATGAAGCAGATGAAATATCACCCGGAACAAAATATTTCTTTGATGAAGGATAATTTTTTATTGATGATTTTGAGATTATTTTTTCGTTTTCTTTTATCACCTCTAAGTCAAGCAAACGTTCAGTATGGTCTCTTGTAATCACAGATTCGATAATTGAAGTTTCAACTTCATAATGTAAACCGGTAATTAATATTGCACTCTTAATTTGTGCACTTGGAACATTAAGTTCATAATTAATTGCTTTTAACTCATTTGCAGGTTTGATAATAATCGGTAAAGTATGGTTAGCTGCAGAAAATATTTTCCCTCCCATCAATTTTAGAGGATCTGTGAGTCTTTTCATCGGACGTTTAGTAAGTGATTCATCACCAACTAACTTACTTCCGAAATTCTGAGCAATTAGTAATCCGGATAACAATCTTGCTGTTGTTCCAGAATTACCGCAATCAAGCTGTGTCGCTGGTTGTTTGAATCCTTTATAGCCAACTCCTTGAACTTTTATCAAATTATTTTCTTCAGAAATATTCACTCCAAGTTGTCGGAGACAATTAATGGTTGATCTTACATCAATTCCATCAGAGATATTTTCAATTACTGATTCACCAGCAGTCATTGCCGAAAATATTAAAGCACGGTGAGATATCGATTTATCGCCCGGCAAACTAATTTCGCCTTGAATACTTTTTATTTTTGTGAATTTTTGGACCATTTTAGATTTACTTCCTGAGCCAATCATCAATAATCTTTTGTAATTCTTTCTCACTCAGATCTTTCGAAGGGTACATGTTAGAAGTTTTTCTTTGTCTTACAGCCTCGTATAGCGTAATAGCAGCAGCAACAGAAACATTTAAGCTCTGTATCATACCAAACATAGGAATCTGAAATTTTACATCAGCAAAATTCGCCGCTTCGTCTGAAACACCGCGATGTTCATTACCAAGAACTATTGCTGTTTTTTTTGTAAAATCATTATCATACAAATCAATTGCGTCAAAAGAAATTGATGAAGCAATAATTTGAAAGCCTTTTTTCTTTAATTCAATGTAACATTCTTCCACAGATTTGAATTTTTCTTTTTCAATCCATTTATAAGCTGAGGCAGATGATTTCTTTCCGATTTTTGGAAATTTTTCATAATTGTAGATTAATGATACACCCGGAACACCGGCTGCATCACAGGTTCGGAAGATTGCACTTACATTATGTGGATCGTGAATGTTTTCAAGTACTACGTGAAGTGAATGTTGTCTTGCTCTAACAACATTATTAATTTTTTGTGATCTTTTTTCTGATCTCAAAGTGAAGTCTTATCAATTACTAGTTTGTAAATGGTAAAATTATTTTCTCTGCGAGCTTTATCCAGTTTAAACAATTTTTGATCAATTCTAAGAAAGTATGAAACTCTTTCTAATATATTATTTATTACAGTTTCCTCATCGTGAGCCCATGTATCACACTCCCGAAGTGATGGAACATCAGCATTAAAACCATCATTTGTTTTTTCAATAACTATATCAAGAATCATAGATCAATAATTTGAGTGTGAAATGGATTTTTCGACTATATTTATTCCTGAACTCGTACCTAATCGTGAAGCACCATTCAGAATCATTAAGACAGCATCTTCATAACTTCTAACTCCTCCAGAAGCTTTCACTTTTGCTTTATCTCCAACGCTGAATTTCATCATTGCAACATCGCGGATGTTAGCACCGCTCTTACTAAATCCCGTAGAAGTTTTAACAAAGTCCGCTTTTGCTTCAATAGCAAGTAGACATGATAAAACTTTTTCTTCATCGTTTAACAATGCAGTTTCAATTATTACTTTTAACAGAGCATTATTCTTATGACACAATTCTGCTATTGAAGAAATTTCTGTTAAAACATAGCTTTGATCATCATCTTTCAGCCTGCCGATGTTTATTACCATATCAATTTCCTGTGCACCGGTAGTTAAAGCCATTTCTGTTTCATCAATTTTCACAGATGTTTCATTTGCTCCAAGCGGAAATCCGATTACAGAACAAACTTTCACCGTGCTCCCAAATAATTCTTTACTGCACAATTCAACATTACAGGGATTCACACAAACAGATGCAAAACCATATTTTTTAGCTTCATTACATAGATTGACAATCTCTAATCTTGTTGCATCTGCTTTTAATAAAGTATGATCGATAAAACCAGCTAATTCTTTTGCATTAAAGCTTTTACCCTTAATATTTTGAACCAAGGTATTAGAGTTTTCAAAATCAGCAATTTTGTTATTTAGAAAATCTTTATTCATCATTTGCAATATATACCCTATTAATTTTTATTTATTAAAAGCTTCAAATGCTTTGAAAGTATTGCTTAAAAGCATTGCAATAGTCATTGGACCCACACCACCAGGAACCGGAGTGATATATGAAGCCTTCTTTGAAACGGTTTCAAATTCAACATCACCCACTATCCTGTAACCTTTTGGTAAATGTGGAGCATCAATTCTATTTATTCCGACATCAATAACTACGACTCCATCCTTTACCATATCGGCAGTTATAAAATCTGCGCGACCAATTGCAGCTATTAGTATATCGGCTTGACGTGTATAATATCCCAAGTCAGAAGCAGCTGAATGACAAACAGTTACAACTGAGTTGGCAAACTTTTGTTTCTGAAGCATAATATTGGCAATTGGTTTACCTACGATATTACTTCTCCCAACAACAACTACATGTTTTCCTTCTGTAGAAATTTCATATCGCTTTAATAATTCCTGAATTCCTGCAGGTGTACATGAAGCAAAAGTATCTTTACCAATAACAAGATTTCCAACATTAACAGGATGAAAACCATCAACATCTTTTTGAGGAGAAATTCTTTCAATAACATGAGTCTCATCAATATGTTTTGGAAGTGGAAGCTGAACCAAAATACCATGATAATCACTGTTGGCATTATATTGATCAATAACGGAAAGTAATTCTTCTTCAGTAATTGAAGAGGGAAATATTTCTGTCTGTGTTCTCATTCCAATTTCTTCACAAGCCTTACCTTTACGTGAAACATAAATTTTTGAAGCAGGATCATCACCCACAAGTATAGCTACTAATCCGGGTATATTTTTGACCTCAGATTTAGCTTTGGATATTTTTTCTTTGAGTTCATTTCTGATATCTGCAGCTACTTTTTTGCCATCAATTAGTACCATTTTAATTCTCTCTAATAGATTAGATTGTATTTATCAGCCAATAACTTTTTAATTTTTCTATCTTTTTTTATTTCATCGACAAATGGATTGGAATTTTGCCACCCGGTTTTTCCTGTTGTGCGAAATCTTTCCAATCTCCTTATACTAATTTCGCAAAAGACCGGATCAATATCAGCAGTAAAACATTTTCTTTTTAACTTCTCACAGGCGATGAGAGTAGTTCCGGAATGAGCGAAAAAATCAATAACAATTTCTCCCTCCGAACTGCTTGCATTAATAATCCTCTCTAGAGCTTTTAATGGTTTTTGAGCATAGCAGCCGTTAACGTTTTCTTCCATCCTGTAAAAAACCTGTTGAACGTCAATCCAGACATTTCCCGGTCTGATAAATTCTGATTTACTGCGTTCAATATTTTCCGTGACTTCTCCACCAACATTTTTATAATACCCCTTAAGTACTTTAGGAATATCAGTGTAAACAGTTTCAACATTAAATTTGGGAGCACCTTTAGTATAATATAATAGTTCTTGTCTGATTGACATCCAATTATTGCTAGTTCCGTATCCGCGTTGATTTCTAAGTGTAATAAAATTTTTTGAGTTAAATCCCGAATCTCTCATCATTAGTATGAAATTTGCAAATGGCTGGAAATGGTTTTTATAGTCTGCCCCTAACCATATATAAATAGAAGCATTTATGTTTAATGAGTTAAATGAATTTTTAATCCATTTTTTTGACCATTTGATAAATTTTTCTTCCTTCAGCTCATCAAATACAATAAAATTGTAAGGTGGGTCGTGAACAGCTAGTGAAGCCAATTTACCGTCCATTAGTTTCTTGATTTGCTGAGAAGTTGTAGCATCTAAACAAGCAACCTTGTGCTCCCGATTAGGATCACTCCAAATCTCTCCTTCGATAAGACGACAATATTTCAGTAATAATCCTCTTAAATCGCTGTCATTATCAAGCTTTGGTAAGGCATATTTTTCCATCTTAACTAAATATTGCGTTCGAATTCAGGGAATATTATTCGTTCTATTTGTTTGGATGTGCCACTTTCTGAATCTATTACAAGAAAAACACCCGCAAGATGAACATTGTCTGTAGCAGTTTCATATTTCTGAGGTGTCTGATAAATAAATCTGTTAATTGCTGCAACAGTTTTCATTCCAATAACCGAGTCATAAGGTCCACTCATGCCAACATCTGTAATATAAGCAGTACCTCCAGCTAAAATTCTTTCATCAGCGGTTTGTATATGTGTGTGTGTTCCGATAAGTGCACTTATTTTACTATCAAGGTAATGTCCCATAGCCATTTTTTCAGCAGTTGCTTCTGCATGAAAATCAAGAATGACAATTTTAGATTCGCTTTTTATTTTTTGGATAACCCAGTCAGCAGTTCGAAACGGACAATCTAAAGGAGACATAAAAGTTCTT
>JALHTS010000735.1 GCA_022865965.1 Ignavibacteriaceae bacterium | reverse complement strand
GTATTTAGATGTATATGAACCCGAATTAAGTGGAGCAGCAATAACAATGTTTTTTCTGTTCCTGAATTTATCAAGCTGGTTAGGAGAAATCCTTTTCAGATTAAAAAGTTTTTCAGGAAGCGGAGTGTTGATCTCAATCTCAAGTGCAGTTTCCAGAGCTAATTTTAGCTCTTCAAACTCAAGTGAATCTGCCACCACAAATATTTCATCTTCAATACCTACTGCCGGATTTCTTGAAGAATCGCAAGAGGATAAAAGAATTATTAAAACTAAAATTGAAGGAATCAAAAATATTTTTTTCATAATTACACCGGAACGTTTTTAAGAATTAATTCCAGATTTGGAAGCCACAATGAATATAAACCCCACATTATAAATCCGATTGAAAAAGGAACTGATATATTATCATCAGCAATTCCAAATGAAAGATTTTCAACAATAGCACCAATAAAAGCAGCAATAAATCCAATCAGATATTCCGCACCTAAATTCCCGACCTTGGGAGTAAAAAAAATTACTATACTTGCACTAATGAAAAATGCTAAAGTTCCCTCTAAGCTTTTTCTCAAGAATTTAATTTTACCAAATTTTCTTCCAATAAGAGCCGCACTTGTATCGCTTACTATTAGAATTGCAAAAGCAGTAACAAAAATAACTTTAGGAAAAATTAAAACTCCTAGAAATGCAGCAATAAGCACATACGTTGCGCCGTTAAGATTTCTTTTTTTGTGATCAAGTTCATGCTTGCGAAGCAAGAATCCAAATATCTTATAAAAAAATTTTCCGAAAGCAGGTGATAAATACCTTCCAAGATCCATTATCAATGCGATTACAGTAAGAATTCCTAAAATTGTTGCGGCGGTAGTAGTTGGAATAAAATAATAAATAACAGGGATGGAAAGAGAAAAGAGATGAATTAATTTTCGTATTAATTCATCTCTGTAGTGAATTGTTCCATTATCAATTTGATTCATCTTTAGGAGTTGTTTCCTTGTTCTTGCGTTCATCCATCAACTTTTTAACATGCTCAGGAACTTCATCAGTTTTAGGTTTTTCTTCCTCTTTCTGAACAGGAGGAAGTTCTTCTCCTTTGATAATTCTGTCGATTTCTTCACCATCCAGAATTTCTCTTTCAAGGAGTTCTTTAGAAAGCTTATGAAGTAAATCAATATGATCGCGCAATATACTCTCTGCCCTCATCATACCTTTATTAACAATTACTTTAATTTCATCATCAATGTCAATTGCGGTTTTTTCACTATAATCTCTGTGCCTTTGAATTTCTCTGCCAAGGAATATCTCTTCCTGTTTAGCGCCATAACTTAAAGGACCAAGCTTTTCACTCATTCCCCACTCACAAACCATTTTACGTGCAATGTTTGTCGTTTTTTCAATATCATTACCTGCGCCGGTAGTAAAATGATTGAACACAATTTTCTCTGCTGCTCTTCCGCCTAACGCATAAGTTATCATCGCTTCAAGATATTCTTTAGAGTAGGTGTGTTTCTCATCAATTGGTATATAGCTTGTTACACCCAAAGATCTTCCTCTCGGAATAATAGTAACTTTATGAACAGGATCTGCTTCAGGAATCTTTCTTGCAACAAGAACGTGACCAATTTCATGGTAAGCAGTAGTTTTCTTTTCTTCATCCGAAATGATAAGACTTTTTCGTTCCATTCCCATCATTACTTTATCTTTAGCTTGTTCAAAGTCGTCCATCTCAACGCTTTTCTTATCCTTTCTTGCAGCAAGCAGTGCAGCTTCGTTAACAAGATTGGCAAGATCAGCACCTGAAAGTCCGGGAGTTCCTTTTGCAAGAATTTCCAAATCAACTTTTTCAGAAAGAGGAATATTTCTTGTATGAACTTTAAGAATTCCTTCTCTCCCTTTTACATCGGGACGATCAACAACAACCTGACGGTCAAATCTTCCCGGTCTAAGTAACGCCGGATCGAGAACATCGGGTCTGTTTGTTGCTGCAATAATTATAACTCCGCTGTTCTGTTCAAATCCATCCATCTCAACCAGAAGCTGATTAAGAGTTTGCTCTCTTTCATCATGACCACCGCCGAGACCTGCACCTCTGTGTCTTCCAACTGCATCAATTTCATCAATAAAAATTATACAAGGTGCACTTTTCTTTCCTTGTTCAAATAAGTCACGAACACGGCTTGCACCAACACCGACAAACATTTCAACGAATTCGGCACCGCTTATAGAGAAGAACGGAACACCTGCTTCACCGGCAACTGCACGTGCCAATAATGTTTTTCCGGTTCCCGGAGGTCCCAATAACAAAACTCCTCTTGGAATTTTTCCTCCAAGTTTTTGAAATTTTGCTGGTTCTTTCAAAAACTCAATTATTTCCAGGAGCTCAAGTTTAGCTTCATCTGTTCCGGCAACATCTCTAAATGTAACTTTTTTACCGGAAGCACTAATCAATTTTGCTTTACTCTTTCCAAAAGAAAAAATTCCTCTTGATCCGCCACCTTGTCCCTGCATTCTTCTCATAATAATGATCCAAACGGCAATGATGAGTAGCCACGGCAAAAATCCGATGAGATAGTTTACCCACTCACCTGATTGCTTCTCAAAAGTATAATCGATTCCTTTTTCTTTCCAGATTGCTTCCTGATCTTTAATAATTGGTTCGGGAATATAAACCGAAATAGCTTTGACCGGAACAGGTTTGTTGTTTATTGTAACTGTCGTTTCGGAAGATAGTTCAGCATTGAAACTATAATCGTTTAAATCCGATTTAGTAATAGTAGCTGAAACAATTTTGCCTGGTTCGTTAAGTAAATTTTCATATTCACGATAAGGAATTTCGATATAGTTTTCAGTTTCAGTACGAAAAACCTGCATGACAATTACTGCTGCAACAACCACTGCTCCCCATCCAAAAACCATACGAATTATTTTTGACCAATCAAAATTATCATCGGGACGATTTGGTCCATTACCTTTATCAGGACCTTTGGAAGGAGGTCTAATATTTTTTTTATTTTTATTATCACTCATATTAAATATTCTGAACTTTTTATCCATATTATTTATAAATCTCCGTCATTCGCTTAATACATAAATTGATTTTAGATTACGAAACTTTTGTTCATAATCTAATCCATAACCAACTACAAATTTACTTGGAATATTGAAACCAATATAGTCAATTTTTACATCATATTTAAGGCTTTTAGGCTTCATTAGCAGTGATACAACCCTCATACTTGCTGGTTTATGTTCTTTGAATATATCCTCAATATATTTTATCGAAAGTCCTGAATCTACGATATCTTCAACAATTATTATGTCTCTTTCGTTCACATCACAATTAAGCTCTTTTAGAAGCTTTACTTTGCCTGATGATATTTTTGCATCGCCATAACTTGATAATTTAAAAAAATCAACTTCACAATTAATATTGATATTTTTTAATAAGTCAGACATAAAAATAAATGCACCGTTTAATACACCGATAAATACAGGAGTTTTGTCAGCATAATCCTTTGATATCTGCTCGCCTAATTCTGAAACACGTTTTTGAATTTGTTTTTCAGTAAGCAAAATTTCAAATTTATCGCTGTTGACTATAATGTTTTGTTCGGCTTCCAACATAATTGTAAAACTTTCTTTGTTTCGTCTGTTATCTTAAACCGGTTATC
>JALHTS010000734.1 GCA_022865965.1 Ignavibacteriaceae bacterium | reverse complement strand
AGTTCTTATCCTTCTGTTTCCTAAATGGTCTATATCATCAACCGAAACGTTTCCTTCCTTAAGATTAATGATATAAGTCATTATTGCAATAATATCTTCTTTTGTAAGAACTGTTGTTGTTTCAGGGATATTAAGCTGTAACTTGTCATTCATTCTATGACGACCAACATCTCCCAGATCGTATCTTTTATCATTAAAAAATAATTTATCAATCAATGCCTCTGCTGTTTCTACATCTGGTGCTTCACCCGATCTTAATTGTCTGTAAATTGCATACAAAGCTTCTTCTTTTGTGTGAGAAGTGTCTTTACGAAGAGTATTAACTATGAGATTCTGGTAGTATGAAGAATCAGATTTCAGGAATTTCAAGGTTTCTACTTCGGCATCATCAATTCTCTCAAGATCTTCTTCGGTCAAAACGGAATCTCTCGTTAAAAAGATTTCACCGGTTGACATATCAAATACATCACTAGCAATCATTCTACCAAGGTAACTTTCAAGATTAGCTTTCTTAACACTAACTACTTCAACTAAATCAAAAAGATCCAGAATCTGATCGTCAGAGTCAAAGCCTATTGCTCTAAGTAATGTAGTTGCAGGAAATTTTTTCCTTCTGTCAATGTAAACATACATTACGTAATTAATATCCGTTGCAAATTCAACCCAAGAACCTCTTAAAGGAATTATTCTAGCTGAATAAATCGGTGTTCCATTTGGATGAGTAGTCTGAGCAAATGCTACACCGGGTGAACGATGCAACTGAGAGACAATTACTCTTTCAGCACCATTTATTACAAATGTACCTTTCTCAGTCATAAAAGGAAGATTACCAAGATATACTTCCTGCTCAACAGTATTTACAAATTCTGATGTTTCCGGATCTTTAGTTGAAAGACGAAGCTTTGCCTTTAGTGGTGCTGCGAAAGAAAGACCTCTTTCAAGACATTCGTCAACCGAAAAACGTGCTTTTTCAATATTATACTCGAGAAAATCGAGACGATAATTCTCTTTATTATCAAAAATCGGAAAGTTAGTATTAAATACCTGCTGTAAACCTTTGATCTCTCTTTTAGCTGAAGGAGTACGATGCTGAACAAAATCTTCAAAAGTTTCGGTTTGTATGCCCAACAAATCCGGAGCTTCAAGTATTGAAGGTATACGGCCAAAGGAAATGCGGTTATTATTCAATTAAAAATCCTCCTGGAAATGGTTCAAATTCTATTTTTCTTGCCTGAAACAACGTCTATCATAAAATACAAAAGCGACAAGACGGACTGATCCGCCTTATCACTCTAAATGACAACTATAATCTTCTACTAATAAAATGATTACTTTAATTCTACAGTAGCGCCGGCTTCTTCAAGTTCTTTCTTGATTTTTTCGGCTTCATCTTTAGAAGCACCCTCTTTAACAGGTTTTGGTGCACTATCAACAAGATCTTTGGCTTCTTTAAGTCCTAATCCGGTATGAGCTCTAACAACTTTAATAACATTAATTTTCTTTTCACCGGTAGAAAGAAGAATTACGTTGAATTCAGTTTTTTCTTCAACCGGAGCGGCATCAGCAGCAACTGCACCAGCCATAATAACAGGAGCCGCGGCACTTACACCAAATTCATCTTCTAAGGCTTTTTTAAGCTCAGAAGCTTCAACCAAGGTTAAACTTTTTATTTTTTCTACTAAATCAGCAATTTTGTTTGGCATTTTATTATTTCTCCTAATTTAATTTCAATTATTTTATGCTGCTTCTCTTTTAGAAATCTGGTCAACAACGCTAACCAAATCTCTTACTACAGCGTTGATTACACCAACTATACCGGAAGCAGGTGCATTTAGACTTCCCATAATGCTTGCTATCAGATCAGTCTTAGTTGGTAAAGTTGCCAATTGACTTAGCTTGGAGCCATCGTAATATTCAGTTTCGACGTAACAAGCTTTAAGTACAAGTTTTTGTGAAGTATCAAAATACTTCTTAATTATTTTTGCAGGAGCAACGGGATTTTCTGAAGCAAAGGCAAATCCGGTCATTCCTTCTAAATGATCTGCAAGTTTTTCGAACTTTCCGCTTTCCTTAAGTGCTCTTTTGAATAAAGTATTTTTATAAACTTTATATCGAACACCTTCTTTACGGAATTGATTTCGGATTTCACTGATATCGGCAACATTAACTCCCGAATAATCAGTTAAATAAACTGCAGACGAGTTATCGATCACTTCCTTTATTTCGGCAATGATCTCTTCTTTTTCATTCTTATTCATTTTACTCCCGAAACACAGTTATTAATTAATCGTGTCGATCCCAATTAATCGGGACACGTTAGAAGCTATTTTTTTTGAGTGCGTAAATTCTTTTTTATTTATCAAACGACAGAAATTTCATCCTTAGTAATGCGGAGACCTGGTCCCATAGAACTTGATAGATATAAACTCTTAACATATTGCCCTTTTGCAGAAGATGGTCTAAGCTTTACTATTGTGTTAAGAAAGGCTTTAGTATTATCAACTAATTTATCAGTTTCAAAATTTAATTTTCCAATTGAAGTATGAATTATTCCTGTTTTATCAACTCTGAATTCAATTTTACCAGCTTTAACTTCTTTAACGGCTTGTACAACGTCCATTGTAACAGTACCGCTTTTAGGATTAGGCATTAGTCCTTTAGGTCCTAATACTTTACCTAATTTTCCTAAATCTCCCATTGAGTCAGGAGTAGCAATAATAACATCAATATCAGCCCAACCGCCTTTTAATTTTTCCAAATAATCTTCAAATCCTGCATGATCAGCACCTGCATCTAAAGCATCCTGAACTTTGGCACCTTTGGCAATTACTAAAACCTTAACTTTCTTTCCTGTACCATGCGGCAGAGAAACAGTGCCTCTTATCATTTGATCTGCATGTCTAGGATCAACACCCAATCTGATAGCAACATCAAGTGATTCGACAAATTTTACTTTAGTAGATTTTTTTAAGGTGTCTATCGCTTCTGAGATAGTAAATTCTTTAGTTACATCAACAGATTTCAATATTTCTTTATTTCTTTTAGTTTTTTGCATTTCCACACCAAATAATTTTAATGTACAATCAGGCTTTATTTATCTTCGACCGTTAATCCCATACTTCTGGCAGTACCGGCAACCATGCTCATTGCATGTTCAATATCAAAAGCATTCAAATCAGGCATCTTCAAATTTGCAATTTCCTTAACTTGTGCTTTTGTAACTGTTCCAACTTTAGTCCTATGAGATTCAGCAGAACCTTTTTCAACTTTAGCAGCTTTCTTTAGAAGAACAGCAGCAGGAGGTGTTTTTGTAATAAAAGTAAATGATTTATCAGTATAAACAGTAATAACAACCGGAATGATAAGACCATCTTTATCTGCAGTTCTTGCGTTAAACTGCTTACAAAACTCCATTATATTTACGCCCTTTTGACCAAGAGCAGGACCAACCGGCGGCGATGGATTAGCTTTTCCACCCGGGATCTGAAGTTTTATATAACTACCTATTTTTTTAGCCATAATTTATAACCTATGAATAACTTTTTATTTTTCTAGTTCTGCCTGTACAAAATCGATTTCAACAGGTGTTTTTCTTCCAAATATTGATACCATTACTTTTATTTTCATTTTTTCTTCGTTTACATCCTGAATAGTACCGGAGAAATTATTGAACGGACCATCTATTATTTTTACAAGATCACCGCTTCTGAAAATAGTTTCCATTCTTTCACCATTTTCATCTTGAGTAATTCTACCAACTATTCTCTTTACTTCATCAGGTTGAAGAGGATTTGGATGATTTGCAGTTCCAAGAAATCCCATCACAGATTGAGTATTAAGAATAAAATCCTTTACCTGATTATCTAAATCAGCCTGAACCAGGATATAGCCGGGGAAAAAATTCTTCGTTTTGCTTTTTTTCTTGCCATCTTTAACTTCAAAAACCTTTTCTGTAGGAACAAGGATTTCATGAATCTTAGCCATTAAAGATTCATTATCCTTAAGTTCAGCTTCCAATAAGCCTTTAACTTTATTTTCGTGTCCGGAAAAAGTTCTTACCACATACCATTTAGATTCCATACCTGTTTAAAATATTCCTTTAAATACCTGAGTAATAAGTATATCAATTATATAAGTAAAAGTTGCTAAAATCAGACAAACGATAATAACAACCTTGGTAGATTCAAAAAGTTCCGGTTTCGTTGGCCAGGTAACTTTTTTCATTTCTTTAATAACATCCTGAAAGAAATTAATTATTTTATCTTTCATAAAATCCCTTTGCTAATAAGTGCACGTCAGGAGGGAATCGAACCCCCAACCTGCGGTTTTGGAGACCGCTGCTCTAGCCAATTGAGCTACTGACGTATCCAAACTTATTTTGTTTCTTTATGAATAGTATGCTTCTTATCCCAGCGGCAATATTTTTTAAATTCAACTCTGCCGGGATGAAGTCTTTTATTTTTAGTAGTAGTGTAATTTCTTCTTTTACACTCTGT
>JALHTS010000733.1 GCA_022865965.1 Ignavibacteriaceae bacterium | reverse complement strand
CATTGGTATCGAAAGCATTGCAAATTCATTTAAATCATTTTTAATATCAATACTTGCAGCATCGGGAGGCAGATAAGCAATATTTATTGCTTCACTTTCTTCTTGAACTTCATTCATCAGATAAACCATTTTATAATCATTTTCCAGATAAGTTATAAACTCATTTCCACATCGGTCACATTCAAATTTTGCTTTAATGCTTGTATGTGAATCCAGAATTATCTGATTATGAAGTTTATTAAGTTTGATATCAGATTTAAAATTTCCAAAGAACGGTTCTTTAAGATTGATTTTTTCAATTCTCTCGTCCAAGCTAAAATGATGTTCCCCTTCAATCAAATTTGAAATTTTAATAATCATTTGCTTAAAACCGCTCAAAAATGAGTCCAAATATATTCATACAGCATTAGATTATCAAACTTTTTTATTGACCTAAATGACCAAATTCTGCTAATTTTCAAGAAAAACGAGATAATCTGATTTTTACCTCTTATCATACTAGTTCTGAATCTTAAACAGATTTTTTTTCTTGTGGACAGATAAAATCTTAATTTGTGGCATCAATTATTAGAAACATTAAAATGCTTGAAGTAAAAAACCTTGTAAAAGAATATAAAGACGTTACAGCGGTTGATAATATTTCTTTCACTGTTAAGCCGGGAAAAATCTTTGGACTTCTTGGTCCTAATGGTGCTGGAAAAACAACTACCATTAGAACAGTGTTAAACATAATACGACCTACTTCCGGTGAAATTACTTTTAATGGTAAACATATCGGACAGGAATTTTTTAACATTATCGGCTACCTTCCTGAAGAACGAGGTCTTTACAAAAAGAGCAAAGTTGTTGATGTGCTGCTTTATTTTGCTGAGTTAAAGAATGTCGATAAACACAATGCACTTATTAAAGTTGATGAGTGGTTGAAGAAACTTGGTATAAGTGAATATCGGAACAAGAAAATTGAGGAGCTTTCAAAAGGCAATCAGCAAAAGATACAGTTTATTTCTGCAGTACTTCACGATCCTGAAATTTTAATTTTTGATGAACCATTCAGCGGATTTGATCCGATAAATCAACAGCAAATCAGAGAATTGATTTCATCTTTTGTTGATTCAGGCAAATACATTATTCTTTCAACTCATCAGATGGAAACAGCAGAAAAAATGTGCGCAGAAATTTTTCTTATCAACAAAGGCAAAGAAGTCTGCAGCGGTGAACTTTCCGAAATTAAGAAAAGATTCGGCGGGAACAATATAAAACTCGGCTTTGAAGGTGATGCAAAATTCCTGAGCAGTGACAGAAGAGTTACTCATTTTGATTTTTATAATAACTATGCTGAAATACAATTAAATGATGATGTAAATCCATCCGAGTTTCTAAAATCAATAGTGAACAGACTATCTATAACTCATTTCTCTGTTGTAGAACCTACATTAAATAAAATTTTTATTGATGTAATTAACCAAAGTTCAAACTAATAATTATGAAAAAGACATTAGCCATAGCTAAATGGGAATATCTCGAAAAGATAAAAACAAAAGCTTTTATCATTTCGCTTATCGTTACTCCTGCAATATTAATATTGTTTTCAATCGTCCCGTCGTTACTTGCTACGAAAGAAGATGATTCCTCAAAGTTGATAGGATTTCTGGATAAATCAGAAATATATTTTCCCGACTTTCAAAGTGAGATTGAGAATTACAAACTTGATAACGGACAACCGAACTATATTTTAGTAAATATTAACAAAGATGATAAATCAGAAGAACAGTTAAAAACAGAAGCTGATGATGATGCTGTTAAAGGAAAGTATGATGCTTTTCTTTATGTTAAAAATGGCGGCACTGACTCGATAATAGTTGAATTACGTAGCAAAGCAATTGGTAATTTCAGAGATATTGCAAGATTTTCGGAAGTTTTTGATAATGTTAGGATAAGTCATAAAGTTGAAAAAGAAGATATTGATCCTGACCTGGTGGCATTTTTAAAAAGCAGCATTAGAATAGATCAGATTAAAATTGAAGAAGGCGGAAAAGAAGGTACATCAAATTTTGAAACAGTATTTTTTTCATCTTTTATTTTCATCCTGCTTTTAATGATGATGGTAATATATTCAGGACAGATGCTTGTAAGAAGCCTGCTTGAGGAGAAATCAAATCGAATAATTGAAATACTCGTTTCAAGTTGTAATTCAAATCAATTGCTTGCGGGAAAAGTTTTAGGATTAAGCGCATTAGGTCTTACTCAAATTTTAATATGGATAATGATTGGAGTTGCATTAGCCGGTTCTGCTGTTATTCCATTAGATGCATTCAAAAATATTTTCCCTATGCTTGTTTACTTTGTCCTCGGATTTATTTTTTTCACGACTTTATTTGTAGGAATTGGTTCCATAGTTTCCACAGAACAAGAAGCGCAGCAAATAACCAGTTACTTGAGCATAATACTGGTAATTCCAATTGTAGTCGTTCTTCCGGCAATGCAAAATCCTGATTCAATGTTAATAAAAGTTTTATCTTATATTCCGCTCACAACACCATCTGTAATGCTGCTAAGATTAAATATCGCACCAATTCCGGTATGGGAAATTGCTGCCACTATAGCGCTGCTGATTGTTTCAACTTATGTTACAATAAAATTTTCAGCAAAGATTTTCCGAATCGGAATACTTGCTTATGGTAAAATGCCAAACTTCAAAGAATTGAAATCCTGGCTCCGGGAAAAATAATTTTCTTAATGTGGATTTTATTTTTGATTTTTACATCAAGTAATAACTAATTTGAAGTAGCATTATTACATCTTATAAAAAATCGGAATTTCTAATATTAAATGCTGATTATAGCTTCGGCATTAGCCGCAATTTTACCGATGAGTTTTTATCTCTTTCTTATTTGGAGATTTGACAAATACGACAGAGAACCTTTCAAGCTTGTTCTTGCTAACTATCTTTTGGGAGCACTTGGAGCAATTATTTTTGCAATCATAGGTGGCTTTCTATTCTCTTCTTTTGCATCTCTTTTCTTAAAAGATGGAGTGAATACTGGACAATTTGGGGCAATTGTTATAGCTCCTGTAGTTGAAGAAATTACTAAAGGATTTTTCCTCTTAATAACTGTAGCAAGCAGAAAATTTGATAATATAACTGATGGTATAGTTTATGGCGGTGCAATCGGATTAGGTTTTGGTATGACAGAAAATTTTCTTTACTTCATTTTATATGGAACTACTATTCAAGATTGGATTGCTATAGTTATTGTTCGGACTTTATTCTCAGCGGCAATGCATTGTGTATCCACGGCAACTTTCGGAGCTTTTCTTGGATATGCGAAGTTCAAAAGTAAATTCTTTAAAGTTACTTTTCCTGTTATCGGACTTTTGCTTGCAATGACTATTCACTCTGCCTGGAATTTCAGTGTTAGTTTTCAGTCAACGGCACCATTGGGATTTATTTTTTTGTTCATAACAATACTAATTTTTATCCTGGTATTTGCTCTATCAATTCAGAATGAAAAGAAAACAATTCTAAAAGAGTTATGGGATGAAACTTCGTCAGGAATAATACCTTTAAATCATCTTAATATTTTAGCGTCTTCCTCTCGCGATAAGCAGGGTTGGATTGATGAACGAATAAGAAAAATTTATATTAAGGCAACAACAACTTTAGCTTTCAGGAAATTACAGTCAAGAAATTCGCACGGTGTAAGTAAATTATATTATGAAAATGATGTAACGAATTATAGAAATTTTATACGCGACTTATTAAAACAAGAAGCAGCTTAAAAATGAAAACCGACTCTGCAATTTATATTTATGCTCCGCATCCGGTTTTTAATCCGGTTACTGTTAAAAGCTTTGAATCGTTTGATCAAGCCGATTCGGTTATACTATACTCTGCGCTTCTTGAAAATTTGTTAGAAGTTGTCGCTTCAATAACAATAAAATGCGATAAGTTTTTATTGCTAAGTAATGAAGATGAAAACTTATTCAAACTCACCGATTCTGACTTATTAAAGCTTAAATTCCTTTCTGAAAATTATAAGGATGAATTGAATAGTTATTTAACCAGTAAGTCTCAGAACTATCAGAATAATTTATTAATCTTATCCGACTCGATTGGTATTTCATCAGAGAGCATATCTCATTGTATTAATCTTCTGAGCATTGAAGATGATTCTTTTGTTATTGGTAAATCCTTTTCCGGATTTATTTCATTTCTTGCTTTTAACAACCTTGAAAGTAAGACAATAGATGATTTATTTCAATCTGAATTTGATTATATGAAATTTCTTGCTCACCAAGATACTTGTTCTGCTTTTATTAATGTTATGGAAAAATTTCAGCGAATTCTATCTGCCGATGATTTCAAAAAGTTGTACATTGAACTGTCAAAAAAAGAAAGTTTAAATTATTGTTCACAAGAAATGCACGAACGATTTACTCACTTGTTCATCGAACATAAGGAATTACTACAATGAGCAAAGTTGGCATTTACGGTGGAACATTTGATCCGATTCATCTTGGTCACTTGATCACTGCACAATCTGTGAAAGAAATTCGTAACCTTGACAAAATAATTTTTGTTCCTGCATTTTTATCTCCTCATAAGATAGATGTTATAGCTTCTTCACCCGAGCATAGAATAAAGATGCTTAAACTTGCAATTGAAGATATTGCCTTTTTTGATATATCTGACTTTGAAATTAAAAAGAAAAATATTTCTTACACGATTGCTACTTTGAAAGAACTTAAAAAGCATTACGATGAACTTGAATTGATAATCGGATATGATAACATATTTAAATTTAATACGTGGAAAGATCCTGATGAAATTTTAAAATTAGCAAAGTTGATTGTCCTCACAAGAAAATCATCTTATCCGCCACCTTATGAAGATAAATATTACAATCAGGCAATATTTATTCAAACAAGAGGTATTGAAATAAGTGCTACAGATATTCGTGAAAGAGTAAAACGCGGTTTGCCAATTAATTACTTAGTCACTAAAAAAGTTAAGGACTATATTTTTAAACATAATTTATATAAGGAATAATTATTGAAAATTCTTGTAACTGGCGGAGCAGGATTCATCGCTTCCCACATTGTTGATGCATTCATAAATGAAGGTCATTCTGTGGTTGTCGTTGATGATCTTTCATCCGGTTTTGAAAAAAATATAAATCCAAAAGCGAAGTTTGTTAAAGCAAATATTTGTGATAAAAATCTATCTAAATTATTTGAAGCAGAAAAATTTGATTTTGTAAATCATCATGCAGCACAGATGGATGTAAGAAAATCTGTTGCAGATCCGGCATTTGATGCTTCTACAAATATTATCGGGACTATTAATCTTCTTCAGAATTCTGTTAAATATGGAGTAAAGAAATTTATGTTTGCCTCTACAGGCGGAGCAGTTTATGGTGAGCAGGACTACTTCCCTGCTGATGAAAAACACAACACACAACCAAAGTCACCTTATGGAATATCTAAACTTGCAGTTGAAAAATATCTTTATTTCTATAATTCAGAGTATGGATTGAACTATACTATTCTTCGTTATGCTAATATTTATGGTCCCAGACAAAATCCTTTCGGCGAAGCAGGCGTTGTTGCAATATTTTCAACTAAACTTCTCAAAGGCGAGCCGCCAATTATTAACGGTCACGGAAAACAAACGCGTGATTATGTTTTTGTTGGTGATGTTGTAAAAGCAAATCTACTAACTCTTAATGATCAGACAAGTGATATCTATAACGTGGGGACGGGAATTGAAACCGATGTTAATGAGTTATTCCATTCGCTAAATAAGATTACTTCTGCTGGTAAAGAAGAAAAACATGGACCTGCTGCTGCGGGCGAACAAATGCGAAGTGTTATTACAAGTGATAAACTTTATGAAAAATTTAGTTGGAAACCTTCCACTAAATTTGCAGACGGATTAATTCAAACAGTTGAGTTCTTCAGAAAAAATTTAGCTTGATATGATTGACAAAATTCTGATTGAAAAACTTTTCTCAAACGATAGGAGAGCAATTGCCAGAATTATATCTCTGATTGAGTCCGATAATGCTCTTACTTCAGAATATTTGAATGAAATACATTCTAAAGTTGGCAAAGCTTATCGAATTGGAATAACAGGTCCTCCTGGCGCAGGTAAAAGTACAATCACAAATCAGCTTACTAAATATTACCGCAAAGAAAATAAAAAAGTTGGAATAATTGCTGTTGATCCTACTTCTCCGTTTACCGGTGGTGCTCTTCTCGGTGATCGTGTTCGAATGACAGATATCGGAATGGATGAAGGCGTTTTTATTCGCAGTATGGCAACTCGCGGAAGTCTTGGCGGCTTATCCAAAAAAGCTATTGACGCGGCAGATGTACTTGATGCTGCAGGATTTGAAGTTATAATACTTGAAACAGTTGGAGTCGGACAATCTGAACTTGATATTGCTCAGGCTGCCGATACAACGATTGTAGTTCTTGTACCTGAGAGTGGTGATTCGGTACAGGCAATGAAAGCGGGATTGATGGAAATTGCAGATTTTTTTGTACTCAATAAAAGTGATCGACCCGGTTCACAGCATGCATATACAGCTCTTCAAACAATTCTTATGATTAAAGATCACGATGAAAGCACCTGGATGCCGAAAATAATAAAAACCATCGCTTCTGAGAATAAAGGTATTGATGAAATGGCTGAGGAGATTGAACGTCATAATAATTTTATGAAAGAACAAAATCTTTTTCTTTCCAAAAGAGAAAAACAGGCAAAAGTAAGAATAAAAGAAATAGTTGAGCATAAATTAAAAGATGAACTCTGGAGCGAAACAGGAGAAAATTCTTTAAATTTAACTTTAGAAAAAGTAATTCTTGGAAATTTTTCGCCTTATCATATTGCTGAAGAAATTATTGAAGATTTTAAGAATAGAATATAATTTTCATTTGTCATTTCGCACTTGAAGGGGAATCCATTTTTTAATTGGTTTCCGATTCTCGTGAATGACATTTTCAAAAGGAGTTCGTATGAATCAATCACCTTTCATCGCTGAACTGACTGAAAACCAGATTATCATTCGCGATACTGTTCGAAATTTTTCTGAAAAAAATATTCGTCCTGTTGTTATGGAATACGATGAATCACAAAAATTTCCAATGGAAATAATGCAGCAGCTTGGTGAACTTGGTTTCCTTGGGATTCTTGTCAGCGATGAATACGGTGGCGCAGAATTGGGTTATATAGAATATGCAATTATTGTTGAAGAACTTTCACGCGTTGATCCTTCAATAGGGTTATCAGTTGCAGCACATAACGGACTTTGTGAAAATCATATAAATCTTTTCGGAAATGAAGAACAAAAGAAAAAATATCTTCCTGATCTTGCAAGCGGGAAAAAAATCGGAGCCTGGGGCTTAACTGAAGCTGTATCCGGTAGTGATGCCGCTGGTTTAAAAAGCTTTGCAGTTAAAGATGGAAATTATTGGATATTAAATGGCAGTAAACAATTTACTACACACGGTTCTGTCGGTGAAACAATAGTTGTAATGGCTATAACCAACAAAGAAGCTAAAAAGAAAGGCATTTCTGCATTTATTCTTGAAAAAGGGATGGATGGATTTATAATCGGCAAGAAAGAAAATAAACTTGGAATGCGCGCTAGTGATACTACACAATTAACTTTTGAAAATTGTAAAGTCCCGGCAGAAAATCTTCTTGGTGAAGAAGGAATGGGATTTATAAATTCAATGACTGTTCTTGAAGGCGGAAGAATTTCAATTGCTGCAAACAGTGTCGGTTTAGCACAAGGAGCATTGGAAGCTGCACTAAAATATTCTCAGGAACGAAAACAGTTCGGTAAACATCTTTCAGAGTTTCAGGCAATTCAATTTAAAATGGCAGAAATGCAAACAAACATTGACGCGGCCAGACTGCTTACTTATCGTGCTGCGTGGATGAAGGACAACGGAATTCCCAATACAAAAGAAGCTGCCGCAGCCAAACTTTTTGCAAGTGAAATTGCTGAGAAAGCGGCTAATGAAGCCATCCAGATTTTTGGTGGATATGGATTTATAAAGGAGTATCCTGTAGAGAAATTCTATCGAGATGCCAAACTTCTTACAATTGGTGAAGGAACATCTGAAATTCAAAGATTAGTTATTGCAAGAGATTTGTTAAAGGATTAAAAAGAAATTTATTAATCGTTATTCCAACGAACCTGCGTGCCGGTTAGCAAGCTTTCGCTGGAATGACAATTTGAAAATTATTAATATGAAACCTATCGGATCACAAAAAAAAGAGAATGAATCTTTTCTTAAAAAGGAAGATTACCAAAAAGAACTTCTCCGCAAACTTGAGGCTGTCAAAGAAAAAGTTAAAGAAGGCGGCGGAAAGAAATCCATTGAAAAGCACAAAGCTAAAGGGAAACTTACTGCCCGTGATAGAATAAATCTTCTTGTAGATGATCCAAAAAAGTTTTTTGAACTAAGCACATTTGCAGCCTATGGGATGTACGAAGAATATGGCGGTGCTCCTTCATCAGGAACAATTTATGGAATAGGAAAAATTCATGGAAGAGATTGTGTTATTGTTGCTAATGATGCAACGGTAAAAGCCGGTGCGTGGTTTCCTATAACTGCAAAAAAGAATTTGCGTGCCCAGGAAATAGCAATGGAAAACAGACTTCCTATTATTTATCTGGTTGATAGTGCCGGAGTTTTTCTTCCTTTGCAAGATGATATTTTTCCCGATAAAGAACATTTTGGAAGAATTTTTCGAAATAATGCGAAAATGTCTTCAATGGGTATTCCACAAATTGCTGCAATAATGGGTCCTTGTGTAGCTGGTGGCGCTTATCTTCCAATTATGTCGGATGAAGCGTTAATTGTTGAAGGTGAAGGATCGGTTTTTCTTGCCGGAGCTCATTTAGTTCGTGCCGCTATCGGTGAAGTAATAGATAATGAAGCACTCGGCGGTGCAAAAGTTCAATCTAATATTTCCGGTGTAACTGATTACATTATGAAAAATGATGAAGAATGCATTGCACAGATAAGAAGTTTAGTTTCAAAGTTCGGAAGAAATGAAACAGCAGGATTTGACAGAATTGAGAGTAAGCCGCCAAAGTTTTCACCAAAAGAAATTTTTGGTTTACTTCCTGAGGACACTATCAAACCTTATGATACTTATGATGTTCTTTCAAGAATAGTTGATGATTCGGAGATTGATGAATACAAAGCAGGTTATGGAAAGACTTTAATAACTGCATACGCACGCATTGACGGATGGGCGGTTGGGATTGTTGCCAATCAAAGAAGTGTTGTAAAAACTGAACAAGGTGAAATGCAGGTTGGCGGAGTTATTTATTCTGATTCTTCGGATAAAGCAACAAGATTTATAATGAACTGTAACCAGAAAAAAATTCCGCTGTTCTTTTTACAAGATGTAACCGGATTTATGGTTGGCAGTAAAGCTGAACACGGTGGAATCATCAAAGACGGTGCTAAGATGGTTAATGCTGTTGCAAATTCTGTTGTTCCAAAGATTACAATTATTGTTGGGAATAGTTTTGGTGCCGGAAATTATGCTATGTGCGGCAAAGCTTATGATCCAAGATTTATCTTTGCTTATCCAAATGCAAAAATTTCCGTGATGGGAGGAAACCAGGCAGGCAGTGTTTTACTTGATATCAAACTTAAGCAGGAAGAAAAAAGCGGACACAAATTTGGTGATGAGGATAAAAAGAAATTGCTTAATGATATCTTAAAATCTTACAATGAAAAAAGTACTCCTCTTTACGCTGCCGCAAGATTATGGATTGATGAAATAATAGATCCATCACAAACCCGAGAGTGGATTTCGATGTGCCTGGAAGTTGTGAATAATAATCCGGAGATACTGAAATTTAATCCTGGTGTGATACAGACATAATATTTCTTTAAATGAAATCTTCCATCCTTTTAATCTTAATAGTCATAGCTAACTATTCTTTCCCCCAGCAAAGCAGACTATCCAAAGCTGTAAATCATATTTCGGAATATATAGCCTCAGAACAATTCATCAATCTTGCAAATGAAATTGGTGATTTAGCAGCAACAGATTCAATTTATATTCAGGCTCTTCAATATACAGAATTTAATTACTCAGAGTCATTACTTGCACTAATGCTTGCAACAGTCCCGTATAGTGAAGTTCCTATTCAACTGCCGATAATTAAGTCCCTTGTCTACTATCCTCTTATTTCTGCAGATGAAGAAATTTTCTTAAAGAAAAACGAAAATCTTCCGCGTTATCTTTTTCTCGATACACCACAAAATAAATATGGCGATAAGGATAAACTTGCACATTTTTTCGGCAGCGCCTTCCTTTCATACGAATCCAGGTTCTTTGATTTAGGAAAGCTAATTGGTTATTTTGTAGAAGCTTTTGAAGAAAGTTTTAAAGTTCAGTCTTCTGTCAATCTTCGGGATCTTGATGTAAATAAATATGGGAGATTGTTCGGTAGACTATTAAAAAAAGACAAATGCATTTTACCATCACAAATATTTTTATTACGATCACTTAGATATATCAGAATCACTTTATGAAATCAATATTAATTATAGACGACGAAAAGGAAATTTGCGAAAGCATTAAAATGATACTCGATTATGAAGGGTATCAGCCGCAATATACTACAAGTGCATTAGAGGGACTCGAAAAAATTAGTGTCGGAGAATATTCTGCTTTACTTCTTGACATTCAAATGCCAGAAATGAATGGCTTTGAAGTTCTTAAAAAAGTAAAAGATGTTAAACCAGAAATTTCCGTTATAATAATTTCAGCACATGGCAGTTTAGAAAATGCAATTAAAGCAACGAAGTTGGGAGCTTTCGACTTTATTGAAAAACCAATTGACCGTGAGAAGCTTGTAATCAGTGTAAGAAACGCTGTTGAACAGGCAAACCTTCTACTTGAAAATAAAGAAATAAAAAAATCATTACTAGGCACCGGAGAAATTCTTGGTAGAAGCAAAGCAATGCTCCAGGTTCATGAAATAATTGAACGTGTTGCACCACTTGATACGAGAGTATTGATAACCGGAGAAAACGGAACCGGAAAAGAACTGGTAGCTCGAGCTATTCACAATAAGAGTTTAAGAAAGGATAAACCTTTTGTAGAAGTAAATTGTGCAGCAATTCCCAATGAACTAATTGAATCTGAATTATTCGGACACGAGAAAGGATCGTTTACAGGTGCAGTCTCTCAGCGTATTGGGAGATTTGAACTTGCAGATAAGGGAACAATATTTTTGGATGAGGTTGGTGATATGAGCCCCCAGGCACAAGCAAAAGTATTGCGCGCAATTGAAGATGGAAAAATTGAAAGAGTCGGTGGTGGCAAGAAGATTGAGGTAGATGTTAGGATAGTCTCGGCAACGAACAAGAATCTCAAAGAGGAAATTGAAAAAGGAACATTCAGAGAAGATCTATATCATAGATTAAATGTCATTCCCGTTCAACTTCCGCCTTTGCGTGAAAAAATAGAAGATATTCCCATTCTTGTTGAACATTTTGTAATTGACATTACAAGTAAGCACAAAAAACCACAGATTAAGTTCACTGAAGATGCAATGAAGTTTTTACAAACTTTGCAATGGAGCGGTAATGTTCGCGAACTTAGAAATGCCATCGAACGAATTATAATTCTGGTTGATAAAAGAGAAATTGCTAAAAAAGATATTGAGTTTCTTTATTCAATCGGACAGGCTTCAATTGATGATCTGATTGATACAAGTAATTCATTCCAGGAATTTAAAGAGAAAGCAGAGAAGGCTTTTATCTTAAAACAGCTTCGTGAAAATGATTGGAATATCAGTAAGACTGCTGAAATGCTTGATATTCAACGCAGTCATCTTTATAATAAAATGAAAAAGTATGAAATAGAAAAGGAGGATTGATGTCAACTATCTTTTCTAAAATAATAAATAAAGAAATCCCTGCCGATATTGTTTATGAATCTGATACAGTGCTTGCATTTAATGATATCAGACCTCAGGCCCCAGTTCACGTTCTTATCATTCCTAAAATTGAAATACCAAAAGTAACTGATATTAAAGGAAGTGAACATGCTGCTTTACTTGGTGAAATGATCGATGCTGCTAATAAAATTGCCAGAGATTTATCCATTGCGGATGATGGATTCAGATTAGTTTTTAATTGCGGTGATAACGGCGGACAGGAAGTTTATCATTTACATTTACATCTTCTTGCCGGTAGAAAAATGAATTGGCCACCGGGTTAATAAGCTCCATTCTTAAGAGGCTATCTTAAACTAAGTTTTACCTGTTTGTCATTCCCACGAAAGTGGGAATCTATTTTATTTATAGGTTTTAGATTCCCGCCTACGCGGGAATAACAGTAAAATTGAAACTTTTAAAACCGTCCCAATAGTAATTACATTTGAAAATAATTTTCTTGTTTCCCGACCTCCTTTTCCAACTTTGCACTTCCAATCTGTAATGAATTATATCCAAACTTATCACGGATACGTGTAACTGCTCTTAGCATTTTTTTTCTCTTTACTTCGTAGTCTTCAAATAAATATTCCTGTTCATTAAGAGGAGAAAAGTTTGTGACGCCAATACCAATTAATCTAATACCAACTCTTCGTGTGCGTGCTTTTTTCATTAAGCTCCAGGCAGTTTCAAAAATAATTTTATCATCATCAGTTGGCTTTATTGTTTTAGCACGGGTTAATGTTTGGAAATCAGTGTAACGTAATTTTATATCAACTGTAGCAGCTTCCCATCCTTTATTTCTTAAACTCTGGCAAACTTTTCCGGTCAGATAAAACAAATTGTTTTTAAGTTCTTCTTCACTTGTTACATCATTCCCAAAAGTATTTTCTCGTGAAATACTTTTTCTTGTTCGTTGAATAGTAAGATATTCAGTTCCTTCACCGCAAGCTTTTCGCCAGAGATCGACTCCATATTTACCAAATGCAACAGAGAAATAATCAGATGGAAGTTTTGTTATGTCACCAATTAGATAAATTCCTCTTGCATTCAAACTTTGTTTCATAACTTTTCCAACACCGGGAATTGTTTCAACAGGCATTGGTGCAAGAAATTCTTTTTCCATTCCCGGAAGAATGTAAGTTATACCGGTTGGCTTCATACAATCAGAGCCAATCTTTGCAATGGTTTTATTACTACCAATTCCGATTGAACAAGGCAATCCAGGGCTATCCCAAATCTTTTTTTGAATATGTGAAGCAAATGCAAACATTGAACCATACATTCGTTGAGTTCCGGTCATATCAAGATAATATTCATCAATGGATGCTTGTTCGATGAGAGGAGCATATTGTTCTAAAATATTTTTTACAGCTTTGGAAAAATGAGTGTATTCATTGCCATGCCCATGCATATAAATTCCGTGTGGACAAAGTTTGTTAGCTGTCCTTATCGGCATAGCAGAATGTAATCCATATTTACGAGCTTCATAAGAACAGGCAGCCACCACTCCCCTTCCGTATTTTGGATCACCGCCAACAATTACTGGTTTACCGTTAAGTTTAGGATCGAGAATTCTCTCTACAGAAACAAAGAATGCATCAAGATCTAAGTGAAAAATTGTACGCATAATTATGATTTAACTTCTAAGAAATAATCCCCTCCTTTTTAAGGAGGGGTGGATTCCGCAAAGCGGAAGACGGGGTGGTTAAGTTTACTTATTAAAATATTCTTTTATTTTACTCAACACATATTCTGTATTCTTAAGCACCTCATTATTTTCAAATCCAATAACTTTTAATCCTAATGACTCCAGGTATTCTGTCCTCTTCTGATCAAACTTAATTACTTCCTCATTAAAATGAACTTCCCCATCGAGTTCAACTACAAGTTTTTCTTCCGGACAATAAAAATCAACCACATAAGAACCAATACTCGTCTGTCTTCTAAATTTTCTTCCTTCAAGCTGTTTGCTTTTAACTTGCTGCCAGAAGAAAATTTCTGTGTACGTTGAGTTGTTTCTTAGTTCTTTTCTTCTAGACATCCACTCTTTTTTGTTGAATATTTTTTTGTTGTTCTTCATAGCCATAATATCACCACCCCGGCACTTCGTGCCACCCCTCCTCATTGAGGAGGGGATTTTTTTAAATTTATATTTTTTAATTAGCTAATATCTCTTCCAATCGTGGATAAGCCTTTACAATTGTAGTCGGTATTTCAACTTTTGTCTTTTCTTCTAGCAGATGAATCAGCTCAAAAGCATTTGCCACTGCATCACCTTGTGGATGATTATTCATTATAACATTCACTTCTTTAACTTTTTGTTGTATAGATTTTATTTTCTGTACAATCTCTATCAACTCACCCGGAGAATACAAATAACAGTAACGTGAACTTTGCTCTTCATAAGTCTGTGGCTTGCCAAAGTTAGAAAGTGATTTTTTCCACGCTTCAACATTTCTTCCGTGAAAACGGATGTATGCTTTATCATTTGTAATTATAGGATCAAACTCAATTGCCTGTCCAATTTGGGGCTGATCAATAGTGCAAAATGTTAAATCATTTTCTTTAAAGAATTCGTATACCCGATTATTCTTCCAACTTGAATGACGAACTTCAATAGAACAGCTTATATCAGGAAAAATATCTTTCAGCCTTTGAATATATGAAACAGAAGTTCCATCAAACGAATATGAATATGGAAACTGAATGAGTAATCCGCCAAGTCTTTCCATTTTTTTTAGTAAATCAAGATTGTACCGGACAGCTTTAATATTCTGTTCATTAAATTTTCTTTTGTGAGTAAAATCCTGATGAAGTTTTATATGAAAGATAAAATCATTTACATCTTCAACTTTTTTAAT
>JALHTS010000118.1 GCA_022865965.1 Ignavibacteriaceae bacterium | reverse complement strand
CTGCGCTCATGGTTGCAATTGGCGGGGATAATATCGTAATAGAAATTGTAATTTTGTTTGCAATATTCGGACTTCTTGGTTTGGGAGTAAGATATGCGATAAAAGAAAAAAAGCCGACCCTACATCTTGCATTTATGTCCGCAATTTTTATCCTGCTCGGGTTCACTACCTTTGCAATGGTTATCATTCGCTCTAATCAAAATCCACCAATGAATGAAAATGAACCGAATGATTTCACAGAACTTGTAAAATATTTGAATCGAGAACAGTACGGGGATTTTCCATCATTTAAAAGAAGATTTGCTACTGAGCCGCATCAACAAGGTGTATTTACCAACTACTCTTCAGATCTTGATTTCTTCTATTCGTATCAAATGAATCATATGATGACGCGTTATCTTTTATGGAATTTTGCCGGTAGAGAGGGATGGGCACAAGAACAAGGCGCTAATGTTGCACCATTTAACGGAGTAGGAAATATTTTCGGTAAAATTATTGGTGTTAACTTTGCCGGTGATGTTAAGGATTCATTATTTGGTATTCCGTTTTTAATCGGTTTGCTTGGAATTTATTTTCATTTCAGAAAAGACTGGAAGATGGCTTCGGTCTTCATGATAATGTTTATTCTGATGGGATACTTAACGGCATTCTATCAGAATCAACAGCAGCCGCAGCCAAGAGAAAGAGATTATTTTTATGTTGGGGCATTTTTTGTTTATGCAGTTTGGATAGCGCTTGGTATCCGCGCACTTATCGATTTGGCTATGACAAAACTAAGTGGTGATGCTCTTCGTAAAGCGGTCGTTTACGGAATTCTTGCCGCGGGAATTGTATTAATTCCTTTGCGAATGCTTCAGGCAAATTATTACACCCACGATAGATCAAATAATTGGGTCCCATGGGATTATTCATATAACCTCCTCCAAAGTTGTGCGCCGAACGCCGTGTTATTTACAAACGGCGACAATGATACTTTCCCTCTCTGGTATCTGCAAGATGTTGAGAGCGTAAGAAGAGATGTTAAGGTTGTTAATCTTAGTCTTCTTAATACCGATTGGTATATCCGGCAATTAAAATATAATGATCCTTATAAAAGCGGAACCGTTAACATACGTCTTAATGATGTTCAAATTGCTCAGATTAGACCGATTGCCTGGACACCACAGCAAATAACCATTCCTGCTCCGACCGATGTTCAGCTTCAGCAAATGAGCGATTTGCGGCAAGAACTAAACATAAGCGATTCCTCCGTTATTCAGGAAGGAAAAATATCCTGGATGATGAATCCTTCTCTTAACTTTGGTAACGTACAGGCTGTTCGTGTTCAGGACTTGCTGGTTAGAGAAATAATTGAAGCAAATAATTGGCAGCGACCTATTTATTTCGCAGTAACCTGTGCAGATGATAGCAAGATAGGAATGCATGATTATTTAAGAATGGAAGGTATGGCTTTCAGATTTGTGCCCGAAAAAAGAAGGCCGGGCATAGAGTTTATCGAACCAACTATTTTACAGGCACAGTTGAATGAAAATCCTGGTTTCAGTAGAGACTTTCAACCTGGTTTTAAATTCCGGGGGCTGAATGATCCGTCCATCTTTCTTGATGATACTCATAAAAGAATGACCATGAATTACAGAAATTCATTT
>JALHTS010000016.1 GCA_022865965.1 Ignavibacteriaceae bacterium | reverse complement strand
TCAGATATGTTAAAAATAGGTAAAATAGAAATAAACAAAGCGATCCTTCTGGCACCAATGGAAGATGTTACTGATATTTCTTTCCGTCTGGTTTGCAGAGAACTTGGTGCTGATTTAGTCTATACTGAATTTGTTAATTCTGAAGGCTTAGTGCGTTCAAATGAAAGGACTCATAATAAATTAAAAATTATTGAACAGGAAAGACCTGTCGGTATTCAGATTTATGGTAGTAATATTGAATCTATGGTTGGTGCAGCAAAAATTGCTGAAGCAGAAAATCCCGAATTGATAGATATAAATGCTGGATGTTGGATTAAAAATGTAGTCGGCTGTGGAGCGGGATCAGCACTTCTTAAAGATCTTCCTTATTTACAAAAGATGGTTAAAGCTGTCGTGGATAATGTCTCTTTATCCGTCACCGTTAAGACAAGAATAGGTTGGGATAACAGTAACATAACTATAGTTGAAGCTGCTAAAATGTTGGAGGATGTTGGAATTAAAGCTCTGACGGTTCATTGCAGAACAAGGCAAATGGGGCATAAAGGTGATGCTGATTGGAGCTGGATTAATAAAGTAAAAGAAGTTGTTTCTATTCCTATTATACTTAATGGTAACGTGCTTTCTGCTTATGACGTAAAAAGAGCTTTTTCAGAAACTAATGCCGATGCAGTAATGATTGCTCGTGGGGCAATCGGTAATCCATGGATATTTAAAGAAGCCAAAGAATTATTATCAACTGGATCAATATCAACAGAAATTGACGACGGAATGAGAATTAAGACTTGCTTACGACATCTTGAACTCGCTATTGGTGTTAAAGGTGAGCGGAGAGCAGTTATTGAACACAGAAAATTTTACTCCGGTTACCTGAAAGGAATGCATCATGCATCCAAGGTAAGAATGGAACTTATGCAATTCTCTGATTTCGAATCCGTAAAAAATGTTTTATTCAGATATCTGGAAGAGTTAAAGAATAAAACTTATAATTCGATATATCCGGTTAGTTTGCAAGAAGATTTACAATCATAAAACTTCATTTGGCAAATTCATTTTTAAATAAAACCGCTAGAATCATTTCAACTATTTTTGTCCCGCCATCTTTTACAATTATTATTTTTACTTTTTTTGCCTTCTACTTAGAAACAGAATCATTAAAAATAATAATTACTTTATTTACTGCTTATTTATTAGGATTCGCTGCACCCATAATGTTATTCATCATACTAAGAAATAAAAAATTACTTGTTGACAGCGATGCCTCTATTAAGGAAGAAAGAACATTACCTTTTTCTATTGCAATAGTATTTTACATAATTGGATTTATAATACTTAATTATTTTGAAGTAAACATAATTTCAATAGCATTTTGGTTTTGCTATATTTCCAACACAATAATTACAATTTTTATAAATAAACATTGGAAGATAAGCGCTCACGCAATGGGTTCTGCCGGTCCATTTGCAGCTTTAACGTTTGTGTTTGGTTTGTACGCTCTGATATTTGGAATAATAGTAGTAATTGTTGGATGGGCAAGAATAAGATTGAAGTGTCATACATTTGCGCAAGTATTTGCCGGTGGAGTTTTAGCTTTTATTTCGACTTATATTCAAATGTATTTTATAGTAAAATATTTTAGTTATTAATAAAATAATACACTGTTATGGTAAAATCGGAAATAAAAAATAACACAGCAATAATTTCTTTAGCACGACCTGATAAAAGAAATGCACTTAATCCTGATTTAGTTGCGCAATTGAAGAATGCTTTGAATGATGCTGAAAAAAACAAAGAAGTAAAATCTGTAATCATAACCGGAGAGGGAAGTTCATTCTGTGCAGGTGCTGATCTTTCATATTTAAAAGAAATCAATGATAATTCACTTTTAGAAAATGAAAGAGATTCTGATTCCTTAGCCGAATTATTTGTTAAAATCTATAAATTTCCAAAACCGACTATTGCAGCGGTAAACGGCCCGGCAATTGCTGGAGGATGCGGACTTGCTAGCGGATGCGATTTAATTGTTGCACATCCTGAATTATCCAAATTTGGTTACAGCGAAGTTAAAATTGGATTCATCCCTGCTATTGTATCAATATTTTTATTGAGAAAAATTGGTGAAAGTCATACTAAACAAATGTTATTAACCGGAGAAACAATTTCCGGAAGACGTGCGTATGAAATTGGATTTGCAAATTATTTGTCTGAGAATGTTATGGAAGAGTCTATGAGAGTTGCGGAAGTTTTAAATAACAATTCTTCATTAAGTATTGAGACAACAAAAAAAATGATTCATTCAGTCTCTGATATGAATTTGGACTCAGCAATACAATTTTGTGTTAATCTTAATGTAATAAGCAGAACTACTGATGATTTTAAAAAAGGAATTCAAAAATTTCTCAATAAGGAATAATTTAAAATGAATGTTGAATTAAAAAAATATATTAGAAGCATAAAAGATTTTCCGAAAAATGGTATAATGTTCAGGGATATAACGACTCTGTTGAAGGATAAAGACGCCTTGAGGATAACAACTGAAAAGTTATTCGAATTCTCAAAAGATAAGGGGATAACTAAAGTTGTAGGAATTGAGTCAAGAGGATTCATTTTCGGTTCTCTTCTGGCAGAAAAATTAAACTGCGGATTCGTACCTATCAGAAAACCGGGAAAACTTCCCGCAGAAAAATTATCCGAAACATATTTACTTGAATATGGCGAAGATAAAATAGAAATCCATCAAGATGCGATTGTTCCGGGTGATAAGGTTTTATTACATGATGATCTTCTCGCTACTGGTGGAACAATGGAAGCAGCTTGTAAATTAGTTGAAAGACTAGGTGGGGAAGTGGTTCAAATAAGTTTTTTAATTGAATTGTCTTTTCTCAATGGCAGAGAAAAACTTAAAAAGTATGATCTCCGATCTTTAATAATTTATGATGATGAGAATTAGATTTTTAGAGGTCTTTGCTCCCAATTCTTTGGCGCAATAACAACAACAAATTCACCCTTAATTGTTTTATCCTTTAACGATTCTAATAAATCTGAAGGAAAACCTCTCCAGCATTCCTCAAACTTTTTTGTTAGTTCACGACAAACAACAACATATCTTCCAGGCATGTATTCGTTTAATTCCTTAATAAGCTTTTCAATTCTATAAACCGATTCATATAAGACTATTGTCCGTTCTTCATCAGATAGTTGCGAAAGTTTCTTTTGTCTGCCTTTTTTTTGAGGAAGAAATCCCTCAAACACAACTGAATTAGTTGGAAGTCCACATATTGATAAGGCAGATATTAGTGCTGATGGACCCGGAATGGAAATTATTTCTATTCCATTTTTAATTGATTCAGAAATTAGTCTGCTTCCCGGATCAGAAATAGTTGGTGTTCCGGAATCTGAAACTAAAGCTGCAGATTCTTCATTCAATATTCTATCAATAACTATTTTTAATTTATTAGATTCATTAAAAGCATTAAGTGAAAATAATTCTTTAGTTATTTCAAAATGTTTGAGAAGGTTTCCAGTAACTCGTGTGTCTTCACAGGCGATGAAATCAACAGACTTCAAGGTATCAATTGCGCGGAAAGTTATATCGGATAAATTTCCAATTGGTGTGCTAACTATATAAAGTTTACCTATCATTACTTCAAAAATAGTTTAAAACAGGAACGGCTCCAAAAAGGAGCCGCTCCCGGCAAGTAGTTTATATCCTTATATTTTTTTAGGACAATATAATTCTAAGAACTTTTTCAATAAACTGCAAGCCCCCTTCGAGTTGTTACAAAATTTAATTTAATTTAAATTTCTTTTCATCCATTTTTATACCGAGCGTTTCAAGTTCTTTCAAAACAGGTTCGTAAATCTGCTTGTGAACAGGAATCTGCACTCCGGTTAAATTGAATTTTCCTTCAGCCATAAACCTTACACCAATAGCAAGCGGTAAACTGACTGTCCGTGCCATTGAAGATTCGCTCAATGCTTCGCCAAAGTCAATTAGTGTTGATGTAACCAAGTCTTTGGTTTTATCTGCGTTCTCTACCGTAAATTTATGTTGCAGGATAATCATATCTTTTTCTTTGTTCTTAAAGACTAATTTTTCCTGGAGTAATTCGCTTAGAATATCCAATATATTATCAAAGTCATTTACTTTTTTATCGCTGAATAATCCTAACCATTCAAATCTTTTCAAAATTTCCGAGTTCGTTTCCAGATTGAGTTTTTTAGCTACCTTCTCTTCTAAATTGGAATCATCTATTTCACCAATTATATCAGCTATCATTTTCCTGTAAGTAATTCCTTTTAGACTGCTCTTTTTTTCTTCATTAATCAAACCAAGATCAACCATTTTTTTCAAAGTATCACACCAACCTAAATTTCTATAAGTTCCTCTCATAACTGTTAGAGCATCTTTAAGATTATAGAGATCTTTATAGGGAAGGGAATTACGATTTGGATAAACTTCAAATTTGCCCAACCCTTTTACTTCGTCAATCCTGTAATTAAGGAATAAATTTTTACCTTCGATTTCAACGTTCTTACCATTCTCCAGGAATTTTGCAGAATTTCTTGATGCAAGAACGACGCCTTTTGGACTCCACGAAAATTTATAACCGAACGGATTATCATTATCTTCAGGAGCAGGAAGACCACCACAGTATGAATAAAAATGCATTACTTTACCGCCTTCCGCATAAACTTCGTCAATTATTTTCATAGCAGACATATGATCAATGCCCGGATCAACTCCGAGTTCGTTTAGGAAGAGAAGGTTTTTCTTTGTTGCTTCTTCGTGAAGTTTTTGCATATCATCACTTACATAGGAAGTCGTGGCCATATGTTTGTTATGCTTGAGACATAACTTTGCAACTTTTAAATGATGCACCCATGGCAAAAGACTGACTATTATGTCATTCTTTTCTATCAAATTTGAAAGTTGATCTTCATCCTGAACGTTTACCTGAACAGCTTTACCGTTAGTAAAACCCTTAATTAGATCTTCAGCTTTGCTTACTGTTCTTGATGCGACAGTAACAGAGATATTTTTTTGATTAAGTAAATATCTTACGCCTGGTTTGCTGACTAACCCGGCACCGAGTACTAACACGTTTTTCATTTTTACACCTTAGATAAATATTTATTTAAATAGAGATAATCTTTAGTTAATTCTCCGTTTTGAAGAATTAATGCTTTCTTAATTGGATAAGGAAGAGAAAGCTCTTCGTATGGTTTATTAAAGTCTGCATTTACTATTTCGTTAACATAATTTCTTAATGTAGAAGAAAATTCTTTTGAAGAATCTTTAGGGAACTCACAAGGCAGGTTATCAACAGCCATTATAGTGATGCCATCTGGGTGAATTTCATCTTTATATGAGTCATAATTTGGAAAATATGTGTAAAAAGCATCACCGGGATCTGTAGCTTTATTTGTTATTTCAATTGAACCATTTATATCGCAGGAAACATCACCAACAACAGTTAGTTTCTTTTCAGAATTGATATAGCCATCACTCTTTAAAAAATTCTTTGTTAATAATCTTGGATATTTCTCTGTCCAATAGATACAGTTGACAAGTATAGTTAAATAGGGAATGTACTCCTCAAATTTTCCTTCATAATTCTCAGGATGATCATAATAATCCTGCAATTGAAAAGATCCTTTTTTAGGATTTACGATATCTTTTTCTTCAAAAACAACCTTAAATACATTATTAGTTTTTTCATCTTTAGAAACTTGATTTAAGTTATGAAGTTCTTCCGGTTTTATAGATTTGACCGGAAGAAGATCCAAAATTTCTTGTGCTCCCTTAGAAACATTACCATAACCTGCAAAACCAATTACAATCGGCTGCAAATCTTCACTTATGCCTTCTTTTTTTATTTGATTTCCAATTTTACTTAATATCTGAGTTGCCTCTTCGATCGAATTATATTCATATGCCTGTTTAATTTTTTCAAGGGGAGT
>JALHTS010000732.1 GCA_022865965.1 Ignavibacteriaceae bacterium | reverse complement strand
TAGACAATTGGTTGGTTATGCTACATCAACAGATGGAATCACATGGACGAAATGGCCAACTAATCCAATCATTGATACGGATCCTGTTTGGGGGTACTGTTATTATGGTGGTACTGTGCTCAAGTTTAATGACAAATATCACCTTTGGTATGCTTGCTTTCATTCGCCACCGACTCAAGCAAGACCACAAATTGGGTACGCTGTTTCTTCAATAAATAATATATATCCTGAAAATGTCTTTATTGATAAGTATTATGCAAAAAAGAATATAGATTCCATTTTATTCACGACAAGGCTTTCAAATGCTGGTAATCATCAGTTTACAGCTCATCTTATTTGCTTCAATTCTGACAGTACTCAAATAGATTCTCTTGCTCTTTTTGATGATGGGTTTCATGGTGATTCCTTAAGTAATGATGGACTTTTCGGCGTATACATTCCACCGAGAACGATTGAGGATTACTTCACTTTAAGTTTAAGCATATTTGATCATCAGAACAATGAATATTATCTCACACCTGATCTATCCAGATTTACAACAGCAGGACCTGTTGTTGTAGATAGTATTTATGTAACATACAATTCATTTGTTAAGGCTTACTATGTAAAACTATTTCTTAAGAACGAAGGTAACACTTTTACTATCCCCTACTCTACAGTTCAATTATCAAGTGATGATCTCTGGATTACGAGTATATCTCCATCTCAGTCTTTACCCGAGATATTACCAGGTGTTATTGTTAGCTCAGGTAATTTTTATGTGCGTGTAGATTCAACTTTCCCTGGACAATTCAACTTTAATTTTCTGGTAAGTGTAGACGGCTGGCCATACTGGTCAGATTCAGCAAAAGTAATTGTAACCGGAATAGAAGATGAGAAACAGGTTCCTTTAACATTTAGATTAGAACAAAACTTCCCAAATCCCTTTAATAGTTTTTCAGTTATAAAATATTCAATTCCCAACTCCTCGAAAGTAATTATAAAAGTTTTTGATGTACTTGGAACTGAAATAGAGACTTTGATTAACGAAGAAAAACCCTTAGGCACTTATGAACTAAACTGGAACGCAGCAAATCTTCCAAGTGGAGTTTATTTCTATAGATTGCAAGCAGGAGATTTTGTACAAACAAGGAAAATGATTTTATTGAAGTAATTTTATTAATAAAAATTAATTAAAGTAAATAAATTCTACTCCGAGAGGGCTGAACGTTAGAGCCATTTTACCGTTAAGTCCTGAGATGACATCTCGCTAACTCTCCCGAAGCAGAAATATGAAAAGATATTTTTTATTTTCAGAACGCTTGTGCGCAAAGGTTCCTATTTAAAAATACTTCTAACATATTCTTAATTTAAATTTGATTTGTAAGGTGTTATTAGAGAGGTAGCTAACGATAGATAGTTTGGGGGTGTTAGTGTAAAATGGACTTATGTGTGAAAAACTTGGAAACTATGTGGAGTTTAATAAATAATTATAAGCTCTCTAAAAAATTTAGAGAATAACTAAAACAAATTCTAAGGAGTAAAGGTATGAAAACTAAAATTTTTCTTTTTTTCTTGTCCTTTGTAATTATAGCATGCGGGCCAAAAACTGCAAATCCTGTCTCTGAAAAAGATAAGGAGATTATCAAAGGGGAAATTAAAGAAGTCGTAAGTACGATTTTTAAAGGCTGTGAAGAGGCAAATTTTGACATGGCTATGGAACCATGGCTTGATTCTCCTGATCTAGTTTTTATTTATAATGGAGTGAGTTTTAGTTACAAGGGAGTAGTAGATGGAATGGGACCTATGTTTGATTTATTTTCGAGTCAAAAGGTTACGATAATCGATGAAAAATATGTATTTCTTGATAAATCTATAGTCGTATATACAACAAATTGTAAATTTTTAGAAAATTACAAAGACGGTCATGCAACTCTTTCAGACCCAATGGTAATGCAATTCACATTTATGAAAATCAATAATAAATGGAAAGTGATAAATGGGGTCGAGTCTTCTGTTAGACAAGATGTTAAGAACAGTGAAAGTTCGAATGGACTTAACTAGGTTGAGTTACTCAAGAAATTCGCTGGAAACAAATTGTGGCAGATACCGTTG
>JALHTS010000731.1 GCA_022865965.1 Ignavibacteriaceae bacterium | reverse complement strand
GCGGATACTTATTTCGATACTTATCACGGCAAAGTATCCCAACTTGGGTATACTAAAACTGCAAAATGTTATGATTGCCATGGTGCTCATGATATTTTGCAAGTTTCAGATCCCGCGTCTCATTTAAGTAGACAAAATGTTGTAGAAACTTGCCAGAAATGTCATCCAAGTGCGAACAGACAATTTGCAGGATATTTTACACATGCAACACATCATGATCCGGATAAATATCCGGTATTATTCTGGACATTCTGGGGAATGACAGGACTTCTTATTTTTACATTCATATTCGCAGGACTTCACACAATTCTATGGCTTCCAAGATCTCTAAAATGGAGAAAAGAGTTAGCAGAAAAAATTAAATTAGCCGAAAAGAACGATAAGGAAAGTTCCTTAAAATAATATTATTTAATAGGAGTTTAATTTATTAATGTCAGTTTCACTAAGACAGGGAAAACAAGTTATAAGATTTACCAGATTAAACCGCGGTTTACATTTTTTTATGATATTAAGCTTCCTGGCGCTGGCTTTAACTGGAATGACATTGAAGTTTGCTTACACTGGTTGGGCTAAATTTCTGTCACATGTCTTTGGTGGATTTGAGATTGCTGGATACATTCATCGCTTTGCTGCAGTTGTAATGGTAATAGTTTTTTTGATTCATATAACCGATTTGATTAGAAATAAAAGAAAACAAGTTGGTGGTTTCAAACAACTGATTCTTGGTCCACGATCGTTACTATTTAATAAAAAAGATTTACAGGACTTTATTGGTTCCGTAAAATGGTTTTTAGGTAAGGGACCAAGACCGGAATATGGTAGATGGACTTATTGGGAAAAATTTGATTACTTTGCTGTGTTCTGGGGAATGATAGTAATCGGTTCTACAGGTTTTACTTTGTGGTTTCCCGAATTCTTCACGCTATTTTTCCCTGGTTATATGATCAACGTTGCAACAATCATACACAGCGATGAGGCTTTACTTGCCACGGGTTTTATTTTTACAGTTCATTTTTTTAATACTCACCTGCGCCCAGAAAAATTTCCAATTGATGTGTGTATATTTACGGGTAGAGTTCCATTAGAGGAATTTAAATTAGACAGACCATCAGAATACAGAGAGTTAGTTGAAAAAGGAGAATTAGAACAACACATAGTTGAACCTTATGCTGAAATTGTAATAAAAGCAATAACAGCTTTTGGTTGGACTGTGCTTATCATTGGATTCAGTACAGTTTTGTGGATAATTTATGCAATGATTTTTGCCTACAGATAATTATTCTTATTTGAATTAATAACAGGTATTAATGAAACGTTTCTTTCCTGAGGAAGTTTATAACCCGATAACAAATGCCGGAGCTGGTTTATCTGCTCTAAGCTTTGGTTTAATAATTTTTCTTACCATTCTTGATTTCCTTTCTCCTGAATCAAAACCATACATGGGAATATTAACATTTATCATACTTCCCGGATTTCTTTTAGTTGGAGTAGCATTTATATTATTTGGCATCATCAGGGAACGTGGAAGACTGAAAAAAGGAATCATTAGAAAAAGCAAACTTATACTCATTAACCTTAACGATCCTAAACAACGAAAATTTTTAATCTCAATTTCTTTGGGAATGGTTCTTCTGCTTTTCTTCTCTGCTTTCGGAACCTTTAAAGCATACGAGTATACTGAAACCGATGAATTTTGTGGTGAGGTTTGTCATAAGGTAATGGAGCCTGAATATACAGCATATCTTGATTCTCCACATTCACGTGTTGGATGTGTTAAATGCCATATTGGCGAAGGAACAGGCTGGTATGTTAAATCTAAAATTTCAGGAGCTTATCAGGTTTATTCAGTACTTTTAACTAAATATTCAACACCAATTCCAACTCCGGTTAAAGAACTTCGTCCTGCAGAAGGAACTTGCGAACAATGTCACTCACCTTCCTATTTCTTAAGTGAGAAAAAAACAAATCATACTTACTATTTATCTGATGAAAAAAACACCAAATCAGAATTGAGTATGCTTGTAAAAATCGGTGGCGGTGATAACCAATTACAAGAACCGAATGGAATACACTGGCATATTAGTCAGGATAATAAAATAAGCTACATATATTCAGATGATAGAAGACTTGTAATTCCCTGGGTAAAACAGATAACTAAAGATGGCAAAGAAATTATTTACAGAAGTACAGAAGTGCAATTTGATGAAAAAAAATTCAATCCTGAAAATTTAAGAACGATGGATTGTATTGATTGCCATAATAGACCATCACATATTTATCATCAACCGGATAAAATGGTAAATCTGCATCTTGCACAAAGAAAGATGGATGAAAGTCTGCCTTTCATTAAAAGTATCTCTGTTCACGCTCTTGAACAAAAATATTCTAACAAACCAACCGCATTAGATAGTATTGAAATAACAGTCGATCAATTTTATAAATATAACTATCCGGAAATTTATAATACCAAATTAAATTCCATCAAAACATCAATTGGCTATATCAAAAAGATTTATTCCAGAAATTATTTTCCATACATGAATGCAGATTGGAAACATTTTCCTGATAACATCTCACACGTTTATACTCCAGGTTGTTTCCGCTGCCACGATGGTAAACACGTTAGTGAGGATGGCAAAGTTATTTCTAAAGATTGCAATAGCTGCCATTTGATAATCAAGCAAACCACAAATGGTGGATTGACCAGTAGTTCATTGGATGGATTAGAATTTGAACATCCTGTCGATCTTGGAGAATCAGTAGAATTTTTAATGTGTACTGATTGTCACTCAAAAAATTAAGTTTAAATTTTTTGAATAAATTATTTTCATACTATTCACATTTTAAGTATAATTTAGTATAATTCAATCAATAATTGAGTTAGAAATAATATTGACTACTATTAGCTAATATTTGCTGCTACTCGTCTGTCCAATATTGCGAATATTAGAGTATTCTCAAGGTGTAATTATTCTTTTTATAATTTTCTGAGGAATTGCATGGCAGAAAACCGAAAAAGTCCTTCAGGCCAGGGCGAGAAAAATAACAGGAGAGATTTTCTTAACATTCTTCTCAGTGGCGGATTCGTTGCCTGGTTTACTTCCTTATTATTCCCTGTATTTAAATATCTCGAACCTCCGGAAATTGAGGAGGTTAAAGTTACAAGCGTTAAAATTGGTGCCGTAGAGGAAATGGAAAAAGACAGCGGGAAGATAATTAAGTTCGGTAATAAACCTGTTATTGTAGTAAGGAATCCCACAGGTGAGTTTGTAGCTTTCTCTGCCGTTTGCACTCACCTTGATTGCATAGTGCAATACAAAAAAGAATATGGACAAATTTACTGCGCCTGCCATAATGGAAGATTTGATTTAAGCGGAAGAAATGTCAGCGGACCTCCCCCCTTCCCTCTTAAAAAATATGGTGTTACCATAAAGGAAAAAGAAGTAATTGTCTTCGAGGAGGCAAGCTGATGGAGAATAAGAACGAAAAGAAATCCTTACGAGGAAAAATTTATAGTTGGTTTGATGAGCGGTATAATATTTCCGGTATAATGGATTTCGCAAAGAAAAAATCTGTTCCAAAATTCAGAGAAACTATTTGGTATTATTTTGGCGGGATTGCTCTTTTGTTATTTGTAGTTCAGGTTGTTTCAGGCATATTACTTTTAATGTATTATAAAGGAACTGAAGATCTCGCTTTTGAAAGTGTACATTTCATTTCAACTAAAGTAAGTTTTGGATGGCTTATACGATCCGTTCACAGCTGGTCTGCAAACCTGATGGTTCTAGCTGTGTTCATCCATATGTTTTCAGTTTACTTTTTAAAAGGTTTCCGTAAACCTCGCGAGTTAACATGGTACACAGGATTCGCATTATTAGTTCTTTCGATGGCTTTTGGATTCAGCGGGTATCTACTGCCGTGGAATGAACTTGCTTTTTTTGCAACAAAAGTCGGAACCGATATCGTTGGAGAAGTTCCTATAATTGGCGAAGGTCTTCTGAGGTTGCTAAGAGGAGGCGATGATGTTACAGGAGCAACTCTATCAAGATTTTTTGGATTTCATGTTGCGATATTCCCCGGGCTATTTGTAATATTTTTATTTTTACATCTTTTGTTTATTCAAAGACAAGGAATAGCCGAACCCGATGATTGGCAAAAGCTGCCCGAAAGTGAAAAGAAAACAATTCCGTTCTTCCCCAACTTTGCTTACAGAGAATTACTTATTTGGTTAATCGTTATTAATATTCTAGCAATATTGGCAGTATTTTTTCCATGGGAACTTGGTACGAAAGCAGATGCCTTTGCCTCTGCGCCTGAAGGAATTAAACCTGAATGGTATTTTCTCTTTATGTTTCAGCTATTGAAGTATTTACCGGCTCATATTTTATTTATTCCTGGTGAATTATTCGGAGTTCTATTATTTGGTGTTGGCGGTTTATTATGGGCAGTCGTTCCTTTTTGGGATAAAAGAACTCCTGAGGGATTTCGAAACAAAATTATAACTTATGTCGGCGTTTTTGTAATAATTTTTATACTGATTTTTACAATCCTCGGATTTATAATGAATTGAGGAATAACATTATGAAAAAATTAAAATATTTATTGCTATTGGTTTCCTCTTTTAGTTTAGCTCTAAGCACTCATTCTCAGACTAAAGATGAATGTTTTAACTGCCATATTCAATTGGAAGATAAAATGGCAGTTGATTACAAATCGGACATCCATTTTGAAAAAGGATTAAGCTGCGCTCATTGCCACGGAGGTGATTCAAAAACTGAAGACATGGAATTAGCCATGAATCCAAGTAAAGGATTTAAAGCTAAATTCATAAGAAAATACAGAATGAATGTTTGCATTCATTGTCACTCTGATAAAGACAGAATGGAAGTTTTAGGTTCAAAACTTCCTACAGACCAATATACTAAACTCGAAAAATCAATTCACTTTCAAATTACAACGAATAACACTGGTCCTGTTACTGATTGCATTACTTGTCATTCTGTTCACAACATAAAAAAAGTTAAGGATCCTTCTTCGAAGGTATATCCGACTAACATTATTTCACTCTGCGGTGAATGCCACAGCAGCGCTGAATATATGAAGAATTATAACTCCAGTCTCCCAGTAGATCAAGTAGTAAAATACAGAACGAGTGTTCACGGCAAGTTAAATGCAAAGGGCGACCCAAATGTTGCTGATTGTGCTGACTGTCATGGAGCACACGATATTTTACCTTCAAAAAATCCGAAGTCACACGTTTATGCTTCAAACATCCCAAAGGTGTGTTCGAATTGTCATAGTGATCAAGTTTTAATGAATAAGTACAAACTACCAGCTGATCAATACGATAAATTTGTAAAGAGTGTTCACGGTGTTGCTCTATTAGAGAAGGGAGATGTTAGTGCACCTTCCTGCAACGATTGTCACGGAAATCACGGCGCAGTTCCTCCGGGCGTTGAATCTATATCAAAAGTTTGTGGCAGCTGTCATGTAATTAATATGGAATTATTTGAGCAAAGTCCTCACAAAAAAGCATTTGATGAAAACAATTATCCTGAATGTGAAAGTTGTCACGGGAACCATCAAATCATCCGGACAACTGATAAGCTAATTGGAGTTCAACCTGAATCAGTCTGCTTAGATTGTCATAAAGAAGCGGACAATAATAAAGGATATTTTGTCGCCGGAAGAATGAAAAGTCTGCTCGATAGTCTCACTACACTCGATAAATCAGCAAAAATTAGATTGGACGAGGCTACACAAAAAGGTATGGATGTGCAGGATGCTGTTTATTCTTTAAAAGACATAAGACAAATAATTCTTCAATCAAGAACTAATATCCATACGTTAAATCTGGAAAAATTTGAAGAATTCATTGGTCAAGGATATGAAATTGCAAATAAAGCTGAGATAGCTGGACAAGAAGCAGTTGATGATTATTATTTCAGACGAATTGGATTAGGAATTTCAACCTTGGTTGTTACACTTTTGGTTATTGGTTTATACTTTAAATTAAAAAAAGTTGAAAAGCAGGGATAATTATGAATTCTAATTCAAACCAAAGTTCTGATAATCAAGTTTTGGATATTTTGAATAAACTTGATTCTAGATTATCTGCCATTGAAGATCTGCTCGATCTAAAACCCAGTGAAGAGACGGCTGAAATAAAAGCTAAGAAAAAAGAAGGCGATGAAGATGAATTGGAATTTAAGATTGGACAAAACTGGTTTGCCAAAGTTGGAATATTAGTTTTCTTAATCGGCGGAATAATTTTTCTAACACTTAAGTTTGAAAATTTGCCTCAGTTTCTCCCAGGTATAGCTGGATTAATAATTAGTTTTTGTCTACTCGGGTTGGCAACATTTTGGAGGAATTCTTTTCCTATGCTTTCCGGTTATATCCTTGGAAGCGGATTAATAGTAATGTTTAGTGCAGGAATGAGATTTCACTTCTTCAGTTTTGATCCAACAATTAATAATCCGGTCATAGTTTCCGCCTTGTTGTATTTTATAACGTTAATCGTGTTTTCCTTTGGAATAAAACGCAATTCATCATACATAACATCAATAGGCTTAGTCACTGGTTACTTAACTGGATTGCTAAGTAATAATCCTTATCAAATTTTCTTTACAATTTTTCTTATAGCAGTTTTCACAAGTTTTATTTATTTAAGATATAATTGGTCTGGATTCTTAATTGTATCTATGATTCTTGCGTTTTTAACTCACCTAATTTGGTTTGCTGGAAATCCACTTATAGGCAATGGTATTTCAACTAATTCTGAACCAATTGGTAATTTATTATTT
>JALHTS010000117.1 GCA_022865965.1 Ignavibacteriaceae bacterium | reverse complement strand
TTTTCCAGAAAAAACGTTGAAAATTTTTATTATTTCTGGTCTCGGTATTGTTGCTGAAAATTTTGGAACAATTAAAACTCAGTACTTTGATATGAATCAAAATGAATATTTTGTCAATACAATAAATTCTGTAAACCATACCAGATTTGTTCATTCTTTGGGTTTAGGTGTAAGAACAAATATTATTTCAAATGCCCATGTTGATATTACTTGTTTATATTATTCAGACTACAATGAAAGATTCCAGACTTTTATAGGTTTAAGCCTAGGTTATAAAATATTTTAATTTTAAGGGATAACATCTTTAATCCGCCAGATTTATCAGCCTCCACCATCGGCAGATAAATTTGGCTGAGGCGGACAAGTCAAAGTATGTAACAGTACCAAAACAAAATTAATTTGCATAAAAAAAATTTCACAAGTGATGGCTATACCAGAATTTTTATCACTCTCGCTTTAATGACAAAGTAAATGTAACTTTGGATATAAGTTTTGTTTTTGTTAGTGTTAGTCTCCTTCCCACCGGGCAAGTTCGGCAATTATAAAACTTTAATTATTAGTCTTCCGTTCTGGCATATTTATTGGCTATAAGTAGCCAAAGAATCCGCAACGGCGGACCGTTCTAAACAAAATATAGATAAATACTGCACTTTTGTATGGACCCGCAGCTTTGTTACGTGCCATCAGCTTCATTTGACCCTATACAATAGCAGTAAAAAAGGAAAAAATATGAAAAAGTTACTGGCTCTCTCCGTAATGTTCATAATTAGTTTATCAAGTTATTCATTGAAAGCCCAGGGCAGTTGGACGCTTCAAACAAATCCCCTGGGAACCGAGGATTCAGCGATGGTTGGTAAAGTTCAATTTGTCAGTTCAACCGAAGGATGGATTTCTGTATCCTCCGGAGCAAAATTACTACACACCACTAATGCCGGAACTGATTGGTCTGTTGTAACAATGTCACCTACCGATACTGTTGCTTCTTTATCTGATCCTAGTGTAAATCTAAGTTTTGCTAACTCCACTACCGGATGGGTCATTAAATCTTTCGGAACTGATTTTAGTAATGTGAGCGGCGCAGTAGTTTACAAAACAACTAACGCTGGAATTGATTGGCAGAGAAAAATACTATCTCAAAATGCCGGAGATTTAGGATTTCAAATTCAGTTTATTGATGCTAATATTGGATGGGTAACCGTTGCTAATATGAATTCCGGGGTTGGTTATATTTATAAAACTACGGATGGTGGCACTAATTGGAATGAAATATCCAGCGGTTCATTTAAAATGTTTTATTTTGTGGATTCAATGAATGGATGGTCAATTTCAGTTGGGCCAGATGGGACACCACCACCATACTATATTATGCGCACAACAGATGGTGGAGCAACTTGGTTAACACAGTATACTGACAACACACCGGGTGAATTGTTAGCATTACATATTGTTGATTTAACAAATGGGTGGGTTGTCGGCAGAGAAGGCAAAATTCTTAATACAACAAATGGAGGCATTAACTGGAATATAGTTACAAATACTGGAATAAGCCCAACCCAGAGTTCTAAAGCAGTGTACTTTTTAGATTCAAATACAGGATGGTTCTCAACTAAAGATGATAATGGATATGCCATTATTAAACATACAACAGACGGAGGAGCAAGTTGGTCAACACAAGTAACTCCCCTTCAAGATCCACAGGGCAGCAATTCAGTTTTTAGTATCAATTTTTATGATGCTCAAAATGGGTGGTTGGCTGCTGATTATGGAAAAATTTGCCGCTATGAAACTACAGGATCAATTTCGGGGGAAATTGTATATTCAGGAAGTTTTACAGGAACCATCTACATTGCAGCATTTAACAGCCCAACTATAGATGGAGACCCAGATTATATGACTACTCTTAGCTCACCTGGCAGTTATACATTAAGCGATATAGTTGATGGAACATATTATATAATATCAATTATGTCTGCTAGTATGCCTCAAATATTACCTACCGATCCCTATGGTTTTTGGGGAACATTAGAAAATCTGACGCCGGTAGTTATTTCCGGGAATAGTAATGTTACTGGTATTAACATTACTTTAATTGACGGAACTACAGAGGATCCAAATCCATTTGCCTCATTCTATGTTGAACCTGACGAAATAATTCAATTACCACAAGCAACTGAGGCGGGGACTAGCCCATCACTTTTATATGACGGCACTTCGATATTCCTCTACAAGCAAGACAATCCCGGAGTTCCGAGCGCTAAAATATTTGAGATAAATCCTGAATCCGGAGCCCTTTTAAATACATATTATTTATCCCTTGAATCATCGCCAAACAAAATAAGCTGGATTGACAAAATGGTATACCGTAACAGTGTCCTATGGGCAAATGGCGGATATGGTGATCCATCGGGTTCTGGCGGGAGTGAGGGAGTTTTCAAAGTTGATATTTCTACCAGTACCTCTTCGAATCAGATACCTTTTGGTATTGATTTTCAAAATAAAAATGGACTTGCCTGTGATGGTATAAATTTTTTCATAGGTATGTCAGATTCATCAGGTTTAGGAGGTATTGTGAAATTTGATCCCGATGCTGTAACAGTAGTTCCATCAAATTTATTTATTACTTTAGAAAACCGTGTAAGTCAATTTACTTATGGAGATAATATACTATGGGTCGGGTTTGATAGGATTAATAAATTTAATCCAATAACAAGTGAATTTTTAGGAGATATTGAAATACCTGGTTCAGCAGCCGAACTTTATTTCGATAGTAAATTTTGGAGTTATGACGAAAATAATAACACTTTAAAAGTATATTATCTATCATCAGTAGGTGTTGAAGATAATAACAATATAAGCTCTCCGATAGAATTTGCACTTTCTCAAAACTATCCAAATCCCTTTAACCCAAGTACAACAATTTCATACCAGATAAAAGAGCAAGGATTGGTTCAGCTGAAAGTATTTAATCTACTAGGACAAGAAGTTGCTACATTAGTTAATGAAATGAAAGCAGAAGGAAGCTACTCAATAACTTTTGATGCAAAAGAATTATCAAGCGGTGTTTATATTTATTCAATTAGTGTAAATGACTTTGTTCAAAACCGGAAGATGACTTTACTGAAGTAAGTCGTACTAAAATATTTTAAGGGCAGGTAAAAATCTGCCCTTAAATAATAATTTACAAAATATAACAAGCTGCTCAATACCAACCGCTACTTTAACTCTGCAACTATGTAAAAATTTTTTGATTATGCAAAGTCTCTTTAATTTTTTCTTTTAAAAAGTAAAATCGTAAAATCATCATAAAAAATATCTGAACCGCTAAAATTTTTTGTGGTGTTTATAATGGATTGAATAATTTGTTGAGGTGATAAACCTGCATTAGTTTCAAAAACTTTTTTAAGTCTTCCAATTCCGAATAATTTTTTGTTCTTAGAAAAAACTTCTACAACTCCATCGGTATATAAAAGAATCTGATCTCCCTTTTCAACAAGACACTCATTGTAACTGAACTCTGTATCCTTTAAAATATTCAGCGAAGGACCACCGCCTTCCAATAACTGTAAAGAATTATTCTTTAGCAGAAGACCCGGATTATGTCCGCAATTACTGAAGATAAAATTATGAGTATTATAATTCAAGATTCCGTAAAAGACCGAGATAAAATCTCTTTTGCGCATAAACTCAAAAACCTGCTCATTCATAAGTTTCATTAACTTATCGGGAGTAAAATTTAACTTAGCATTGTAACGAAGGAGTGCACGAAAGGCAGCCATTATCAGTGCGGCAGGAACACCATCGCCGGAAACATCTGCAATAACTATTGCAATCCGGTTTTCATCAATCGGGATGTAGTCAAAATAATCGCCGCCGATATCAAAAGTAGGAATGCAGATATCGGCAAACTCATAGTTATTTATTTCAGGCGGAGAAGAAGGTAACAAACCCTGCTGAACATCTTTTGCAATTTGTAATTGCTCCTCAATTTTTTTCTTTTCCAATATCTGGTAATGAAGCAGCGCTTTATCAATTGAAATTGCAGCCGCTTCAGCAAAGAAACTTAAAATTTCAATATCGTTTTTTTCAAATGCAGCAAGTTTGTCGCTTTCAACATTTAAAGCGCCAATAGTTCTTCCATCTCTTGTGATGGGAATAGTCAATTCTGATAAAGTTTCTTTTCTCCCTGGAATATATCTCTCATCTGTTCTTACATTATTAAGCAATATGCTTTTGCCGGTTTTAATTGTCTGTCCAATAATACCTTTTCCTTCCATTAACATTGCATCAGATTCGGGCGGCAGATTTCCGAATCCGCGTTGAGCCATACTGGCGATTTGCTGTTTGGGAAAGCGGTAACCGGAATGATTGATATCTTCACTTAAAACAAAAATACCTGCAGCGTCATAATCAATTACATTAGAAAGAAGATCAAGAAGAAGATTTAGAATTTGATCAAGATCGAGCGTACCTCTTATCTTGTGAGAAATATCTCTTAATAATTGATACTTAATTTCAGCGGTAAGTTCTATTTTATTCTTCATTTAACAGAT
>JALHTS010000730.1 GCA_022865965.1 Ignavibacteriaceae bacterium | reverse complement strand
TTGCTGAACCTGTCTGCCGATAGGCAGAAATGTTTCAGCATAAATCAGTAACTAATAAGTACTGAGGGAAACCATGACAGAAAAAGACGTAAATTGCGAGCACGCTTGTAAAAACACCTGCGCTACTCTTAATGAAGCGCTCCGCAGGGAAACAGCCATGGTTAGATTCTATGAAAGTATTTTGGATGAATGCAATATGCCTGATGTCAGCACTTTTATGAATGAACTTGTTGAAGAAAAACGAAAAGTCATTCTTCGTCTTATTCAAAAACTGAATGAAATTCACGTGCGTTCGCAGGCAATTGATGGAGTTGCTTCAAGTTTCAATAATACCGATAGATAGATTTTGGACGAATATCGCCTAATGCAATGTTATTGACTTACCTGTATGGAATGGCTATATTTGGCCTCCAAAATTTTAATAATTTAGGAATTACATCGCGGGGTGAAGTCCCGATAAATCGGGAGTAGCTTCCCGACATTCGTCGGGATAAACTTTGGGCTCACTCGTCTCTGCAAAAGGCAGAGCCGGAGCAGGATAACCCGAAGGTTGTAGGTTCTCCGTCTGAGGCATTAAAGAAAGAAAAATGGCTTAAAACAGGGGTTGGCAGAGAATACTTAAAGAAGATTTTCGTTAAAGTTTAAAAATTACATCGCGGGGTGGAGCAATTGGTAGCTCGTCGGGCTCATAACCCGAAGGTTGTAGGTTCAAGTCCTGCCCCCGCTACTAAAAATAAAAACCGGCTTTTGCCGGTTTTTTATTTTTAAATAGTAATAAGACAGCGAGTTGTATCCTGTTTACCCGCCGAAATGGAATGTAGGCGGGCCCCCGCTACTAAGAAAAATTCTCATTTTAAGTGAGGATTTTTTATTTTACAAAGCAGCCATAAATAAGGCAATATTTTTTTTCTTTTATTTGAGTAGAATCATTTTCTTTGTGTCGATGAAAGAGCCTGCCTGGATTTGATAGAAATAAACTCCACTTGGAAGATTTTGTGCATTCCAGTTTATTTCATAAGTGCCAGCAGGTTTTTCTTCTTTAACTAAGGTTTCTATTTCCTTACCTAGTATATCAAAGACTTTTATAATTATATACGAAAATTGTGGAACCGAGTATTTAATTATTGATGAATTGTTAAATGGATTTGGATAGTTTTGAAATAGTTCAAACTCTTCGGGCAAAACAGTATCATCTTCAAGTCCAGTGGTTATAAAATGCGCACGAAAATCATCGAGAGCTATCGCACCTGCATCTTTTTTAGAATCATCTGTTTCAACAAGATAGGTGCGACTCCACTTAATTGGAAACGTTAGAATCGCACTAGGATTTACCCAGCTAGGAACAGCATCACTCATGTTCACTTCAATATATTTCCACATATCTATCCAATCAATTCCAGGATCTGCTGATGTAAAATTGATCAGGAATGTTTCATTATCAAAATCTTTAAATTCACCGCGCAGCCAATGTTTTTTGCCATCACCGTAAACCTGAATGCTCAGTTTTTCAGGTGTACCAGAAATCTGAATTTCTTTGTTTAAATATAAAGCACTTGTTCCGCCGGTAGTCAGGCTGTAATTAAGCTTCCCTGAAGATGGAAGTGAAATAAAATTTGTACTATCATAAACAAAACTGCATTGTGCCAGCTCTACTCTTGTTCCGGTCAAAGTATATCCGGAAAGATCAGAAAAATCATCAATAATTATTGTAGCGGATGTACCTACTATAAGAGGTACGGAGCCACTGATAGAATCAATCTCGGCAATTATCTCTCCACTACCTGTATTTGTTGCAGTAAAATAACCTCCTGAAGTTATGCTGCCAAGATCGCCCACAATTGACCACTGAAAATCAGTCTGTTGAAGCAGAATTATATTGTTATAATTGTCATATGCAGTTGCTGACATTTGCTGTGACTGTCCGACTTGCAGAATTACCGGATTCGGTTCTAAAATAATCTGTGAAATCTTTGTCAGATGCACCAACACCGAGTCGATAATATCATCCACAGCTGCATAAATATATCCTGACACTGTATCGAATGCTGCAGTAAAAACTCCGTTTTGAGTAATGCTGCCT
>JALHTS010000729.1 GCA_022865965.1 Ignavibacteriaceae bacterium | reverse complement strand
TTTAAGATCTGTAATTAACTTCGGCGGATTTTTTGGTTTAACATTTATTGTTCGACCAATTGCAGAATATGTGCTTCTGCCATTATTTAAGTTCCTGCATAGTTTAATTCCGAATTATGGAATAGTAATTATTGTGTTTTCACTGATTATCAAATTAGTTGTTTATCCTCTTACAAAGTCCAGTTATCGGTCAATGAAGAAAATGCAGTCGCTTCAACCGAAGATTGCAGAAATAAAAGAGAAGTATAAAGACGACGCACAGAAGATGAATAAAGAGACAATGAAATTATACTCAACTTATGGTGTAAATCCAGCCGGTGGCTGTTTACCAATTCTCCTTCAAATGCCGGTGTTTATTGCTTTGTGGGGATTGTTCCAGGTGGCTGTTGACTTAAGACAACAACCTTTTTTTTGGTGGATTAAGGACCTCTCACGCCCGGACGTTATTTATGATCTTGGTTTTAAATTACCGCTTTTCGGGATACAACAGATAAGCGGTCTTGCAATACTTATGGGCGTTACAACGTTCTTGCAACAGAAGATGACAATGAAAGATCCGAAACAAGCAGCGTTGGTTTATATTATGCCTGTAATGCTTACTATTCTTTTTATGACATTTCCATCAGGATTAAATCTTTATTACTTTATGTTTAATCTTTTATCTATTGCCCAGCAGTATTATATAAATCATAAAAGCGGTGACATTGAACTTGTGCCGGTTGCAAACCCGAAAAAGAAGACAGGGTTCATGCATAGATTAATGGAACAAGCCGAACAACAATCAAAGCAACAGCAGAAAAAGAAAAAATAATTTAATAATGTGGTCTTTGTTTTCTAATAAAGACTGCCAATGCTTTCCTTATGAGAAAAAACATTAACATAATTCTTTTCTCAATTATTATCTTCACCACAGGCACATTCTCTCAAAACAATACCGAACTAAAACCCGAATTTGTCAAAAAAGATCTTCCTTTTGGATTAGTAGAATTCATTCCGAAACTCAAGCCAGTTGTTGCGCTAGCCTTAAGCGGTGGTGGTGCAAGAGGACTTTCACAGATTGGTGTTTTAAGAGCACTTGAAGAAGCCAATATAGGCGTTGACCTTATTGTAGGCACCAGCATGGGAAGCATTGTTGGTGGACTTTATGCTGCCGGATATACCGTTGACGAATTATATGCCGTAGCTCTTACTACCGATTGGGAAGACCTACTTACAATTTCCAGACAGTCAGACAGAAGAGAATTATTTGTTGATCAAAAGATTACGGAAGACAAAGCAGTTCTTACACTTCGTTTAGATGGATTAAAACCCATTCTTCCGACAGCATTTAACGATGGACAAAAATTTTCTAACTTTCTTAACATAACAATATTTAATGCTCCGCTGCACTCAAATGATTCTTTTGATCTTCTCAAGAAAAAATTCAGAGCAGTATGCACCAATCTTGTTACCGGCGACCCCGTTATTTTAAATTCCGGAACTCTTAGCAAAGCGCTCAGAGCAAGTTCAAGCGTAACTTTCTTTTTACCCCCAGTGCAACTAGACTCATTACTTTTAGTTGATGGCGGGTTGGTTGAAAACATTCCTGTTAATACAGCAAAAGCAGAGGGCGGGGATATTGTAATTGCGATCAATACAACAAGTCCGCTCCACAAGGAAGAAAAATTAGGCGCACCATGGATTATTGCAGATCAGATAATTAGCATTCCAATGAAACATTTGAACGCTAATCAAATTGAAAAAGCAGATGTTGTTATTACTCCCGAACTAAATGATAGGGGGTCTACCGACTTTAGTGACATTGATAAAATTATAAATTCCGGCTATCAAAGTGCACTACCGCACCTTATTGCCATTAAGGAAAAAGTTGATTCGGTTTATTTGAGCCGTTTAGCTACAGAAGAAAAATACTTTAAGAATCCATATCTCCCCGGTAATCTTACTTTATACGAAAGAGAAATTTTAAACAAGCACATTTCAAAAGATTCGGTTTCAAACAAACAACTTCTCTTAGCTCTTTATG
>JALHTS010000728.1 GCA_022865965.1 Ignavibacteriaceae bacterium | reverse complement strand
TCGGTATTCCAAGATATTTCCCGATTTCATTATAAGCACAATCGATCATCATTGTTTCAATAGCGCCCATAGGAGTTGTTTCATATCTAACATCGAATATTGCCGGAGAACCGCCATACAAAATTGGAGTACCTGGATTTGCAAGTTGACTGATAACAATTCCGCTTAAAGTTTCTGCTGTATGCTGGATAAGTGTTCCAACTAACGTTACCGGTGCAACAAATCCCGAAAGCGGCATAGCGATAAACTCAACAGGAATAAAATATTTCGCGCAATCTAAAACATTTTGAGAAGTAACATCACTCCATTTTAGCGGTGAAGTTGGGCAGCAAGAAAAAATTGAAAGCGGCATTTCCTTTAGCTTTAAAGAAGAACCACGCACGGCAAGAAGCATATTCTTCATTACTTCAAAAGATTCAATTGTGAATGTGCCGGTTACTACTGGCTTCGGTGAATAAAGCAAACTTAGAAACAGTCTGTAACTATCGGAGATTTTATCAACTACTTCTGAAGGAATCATTGCTGTACTTTGAGAAGCAATATATTGAAGCTGGTCCGTAATTTTCACATAATTGATATAATCATTGGTTAGAGGTCTGCGCATTTTTTTAGTGCCGTAATCAAGAAAGTTTAGAGCCGAAGAACCCGGAGTGAAGTGAATATTATTACCGGAAAAATCGTTCGTCTGTTTTTCCAATGCATTAAATAGTCTGAAAGATTCAGGTACGCTCGCTAAGGCTTTATCGATTATTGTTTCGTTTAGAAAAGCTTTTGATTTAATAAAATCGATTTTCGCACCATGGTCGGAAAGCAAATTGAGGGCAGTTTCATTATGAATCTCGATGCCTAAAGTTGATAGAATTTTTCGAGCTTCGGAAATGATTTGCTGAATTAATTCATCGGATATAAATTTTAACTGCGGTCTCATAATGTTTTCCTTAATAAACTTTATTTGTAACAGAATTACTGGTATTAATATTACAAAAATTTGCGAATAAAGCATTATCCCTTGCAGCAAAGCGAAAACTAAAGAGTTGGAAATACAGAAAGATGATATAAAGATTTATTAGCAGGGAGATTAAACTTCAGGTATTCGGCTGTTATCCCGAAAGCGTTCGGGATGCAAGTTCGAGTCCTGCTCGCGGAGCCAGAAAGCCTCAGTAAAATCTGGGGCTTTTTAATTTATGTATAAAGTTTATGTTTTGTATTTTTTTAGTCACAGCAAAATCTACATTGGGCCTACGCAAATAGATTTAAACCTTTCTAAAATACCTTTCAAGTAAAAATACAACCACTCAAAGCAAATTGATATTCTTACCCTCGGTTAAATAATATTTTTGTTCAGGTATTTTTAATATTCTGAAGGGAATAAAATGAAAAACAGATTATATCTTTTAGTTATTCTTCTCGTATCATTCGGCTTTACGCTGAATGCCCAGGTTCCTGAATTATTCAAAGATGGAATTATAAAAGGAACAATTTTAGATGAAACTGATGGAAAGCCACTGCCATTTGCTAATATAACTCTTCACAGTCAGAAAGATTCTTCATACATTAGTGGAACTGCTGCCGGTACTACGGGTGAATTTATTCTTACAAATGTGGTTGAAGGGAATTATTATTTAAAAGTGAGTTTTATGGGATACACCAATAAGCTGCTTCCTGATATTAATATTTCACAAAATGATAAAGAGTATAATGTTGGTGAAATTAAACTAACTAACAATGCTATACAACTTCAGGAAACAGAGATCGTTGGTGAAAAAGTCAGTGAAGAACTTCATCTTGATAAAAAAGTAATTAATGTTTCTCAGGACCTTAATGCACAAGGCGGAACGGCACTTGATGTTCTTCAGAATCAGCCGTCTGTTAGGGTTGATCCTGATGGAACAGTTTATTTACGAGGCAGTTCAAACTTTACAGTGCAGGTAAATGGTAAACCATATCCACTGCAAGGATCTGATGCATTAAAACAAATTTCTGCTACCAGCATTGAAAATATTGAGATGATTACAAATCCTTCTTCAAGATATGATGCTGAAGGTTCTGCGGGCATAATAAATATTAATCTTAAAGTTCAGAAAGATTATTCCCTCAGCGGAATTATGAATGTGAATAGCGGTACCGGTGATAAGTATAACGGTGATTTTTCATTCAACTACAATGTTAATGGTCTGAATCTTACAAGCGGATTCGATTATCGGGATAATACATTTACCAACAACCAGATTCTTAACAGAAATTCATTTTATAATGATCAAACTATATTCAATAGTTCCGATTTAGATATCCGGAATAAAAGAAAACAATATTCTTTTAGAGGCGGTGCTGATTATACTATCGATCCGCAAAATGTATTAGGACTGTCGTTTAGCATGGGGGCAGTTGATATGGGCATGAACATAGATACAAGGATC
>JALHTS010000727.1 GCA_022865965.1 Ignavibacteriaceae bacterium | reverse complement strand
TTTATGATAACTCTTTTTCAGTTTTCAAAAAATATCTAATTCTACAGAAAAAGGTTTACGAAGTTTAAAAGTATTTATATAAAATAAGAGGCTGACTCAAAAGCATATCATATTGATTAAAAACGGGAATTCACTTTAAAGTGTAAACACCATAATTCAATCATATAACTTTTGATACAGCCTCTTTTAGAAACAAATTATTTTATTTCAATAATGTCATCTTGATAGATTTTGAAAAATTACCATAAGTAAGCGTTGCGATATAATTCCCGCTGGCTACTTTTGAACCAAACTTATTTGTTCCATTCCAGGTAACTTCAAAATTCCCCTTTTCATAAACTTGATTATTAATAAGTGTCGCCACCTCACTTCCAAGCATATCGTATATTTTCAGCGATATATTTTTCTGTATGGGAAGTGAAAATTTGATCAGAGTATTTGGATTAAAAGGATTCGGATAATTTTGTTCCAGCTTATAATCATCCGGGGTTATAATAGCGTAACCTTCATCTGCAAATCCCGTAGCTCCGGTATATTCTAGCACACGAACAGTTTTGCGATATTCATTAATTATTTTTTCTGATGCTTCCAAATCACGGTCCCAGGATTTAGTAGAATCAACCCAGACCCAATGAACAATCTCAGTAGAATCGTAAACACTTTGTTCTGAAAGAACGATTTCTAAAGTGCCATCTTCATCTAAGTCAACGCTATCAGCAAAAATATAAGCTGTAAACGGTGTTTCTTCATAAGTTGTATCTACTACACTAGGATTGAAAATATAAGTAGTGTCTGGACCAACAATAACCGTATCGATACTACCATGATAAATATTAATCGTAGCAAATACATCTCCACCTTCTCCGGTATAAACCAAATTTGCAGTATAATTATTTTTATCGAGTAAACTACCGGTACCGTTATATTGAACTGCGATCAGATTTAATCCTCTGCCGCCGCCAGTATAAATTTCATCGTTGCCATCTTTATTAACATCACCCTTAACACAGGGCCACAACTCTACTGCTCCTGTTTTTCCAGCTAAAGCAGCTAACTCTGTGCTTTTAGCTATTATTGCAAATCTATTTGCCACAGAATCAGGATCACTAAAGAATAAATTAGCGTCTGAATCTTCAGGTTTGAATTCAAATAAACACATATCATGATTAAATTGATACATTGTACCTGCAATTTCGTGTCTTCCATCACCATTAACATCAACGGCAGTCAGACCAAAGTAACTTAATGCGTCTGTAGAAGCATAACTGTGATAAACACCGGGTCTTGTTGTATCGGGATAAGTATAAGAATCCGGACCATCTACCCGGATAGCCCACATACCAAAATTATCCCAATGATGGTTAATAATTTCAATTTGACCATCCCCATTGATATCGGCAGGAGTTGAACTCCAATAAGAACCACCAGCCCAATTGCGTGCATTTGGCGTATCATCCGGATGACCGCCTTCAATGACTAAAGAAGCAAAACCAGGGAATAGACCATCAATGCCCAGAATGTAAACATCTCTTTGTGGAAGTGATCCGTGAGCAATTATCTCAGACTTACCATCACCGTCTAAATCTGTAACTAAAAGAGTTTCTCTCGTAAACCTGATGCCCTCAAGTGCACCAGCTGCCATGTAAATATCGGTAGTGATTTCAAAGGCTGGTTCAGTTCCCCACGAGGAGACACCGTCCCATTCATAAAGAGCTATTCTAGCTTCGCCATTTTGCTCAAAAATAATTTCCGGATTTCCGTCACCATCGCAATCTCCAACCTGAGGAAATCTTGGAGTGGATCCGCTTGTTGTAGTTGATACAGGCGATGACCAGATAATTTCCAGCGTACCTTCACTCATAATTTTCATTACATGTACTCTTCCGCCGTTTGTATAATCAGTTGTAATGATTTCTTGCGTACCGTCACCGTCGGCATCGGCAACTATCACTCTTCTTACACCCAAATCATCATAATATGGAACAGTAGGTTCTGGTGCATCACCGGCATATGCATTATATGTCGCAAGAGTAACTGCCGTAATGTCTGATTGGGCTTTTAAGGTTGGTAAAAAAAACAGAGCAACGAAAAAAAGTAAAAATATTTTTTTCATTTTTTTATCCTTTCAATAATTATTTATATAGGTAAATTAAACTTAGCCAATAAATTATATAAAATCATGCTTAGAGTTTAAAAATTATATTAGCATAAACTTCAACAAGTTTACTTTAAACAATAAAACATGGAACTAATTTCTTCTGAGATCACTTTATGCAGTGTGTTCCCAAAAACTATAAAAGTAGCTCTGTAAGTCATTTAATTTAAATACATTATTTCCCTTAAATCCCATAGTGCTAGTAGTCATAAATAAGATAAATTAAAAAGTAGAAATATTAAGGGTACTGTAAAAATCTTCTCAATCACCATTTTAAAATCGATTGAATTTTGTTCAGAATAATTATAGATTTTAATAAAGCCAATAATTTACTTCCCTCACTTACTCTTTTTCCGGCAGGGTAATTTGTTGAACTAATAAATTGTCGCAGATTTATTCTTTGTGTTAAACAAGTATTTAAGAGGTAAGATTATGATAAGCGAAAAGTATAAACGATTAGTAAATCAGTTGCTTGATTTTGCAGGGATAAAGATTAATGGTAATAGTCCCTGGGACATAAAGATTAACGAAGAAAGGTTTTATAAGCGTGCGATTACTGAAGTTGAACTGGGAATGGGTGAATCATATATGGACGGTTGGTGGGATTCAGAAAAGCTTGATGAGACGATCTTTAAAATCATCCGTGCTGATTTATTAAATAAGGTAAAACATAATTATAAAATTGCTCTGCAGTTAGCGGGATTTTATTTCATTAATATGCAGGCAAGAAGAAGAGCATTTATTATTGGTGAGAGACATTATGATCTGGGAAATGATTTATTTCAATGTATGCTCGATAAAAGAATGAATTATAGCTGTGCATATTGGAAAAATGCAAAATCCCTGGAGGAAGCACAGGAAAATAAACTAGAACTTATTTGCAGAAAATTGTATTTGAAACCAGGAATGAGAATTCTTGATATTGGCTGCGGCTGGGGTGCTTTCGGGAAATATGCCGCGGATAAATATGATTTGGAAGTCATCGGAATCACAGTTTCAAAGGAACAAGTTGCTTTAGGAAAAGAATTATGTAAAGGGCTGCCGGTTGAATTTAAATTGCAGGATTACAGAGAAGTCAACGAAAAATTCGATCGCATTGTTTCTGTGGGAATGATTGAACATGTTGGTCATAAAAATTATCGTGAATTTTTCAAAATTGCCAAAAGAAATCTGCGTGATGAGGGATTGTTTTTGCTTCACACTATCGGAGAAGTTCGTTCAACAAAAAGCACGGATGCCTGGACACATAAATATATTTTTCCAAATGGAATGCTTCCCTCAATTTCACAACTTGGTAAAGCAATAGAGGGTTTGTTCGTTATGGAGGATTGGCACAATTTAGGTGCTGATTATGATAGAACGCTAATGTCCTGGTATCATAATTTTGAAAATAGTTGGGACCAATTAAAAAATAAATATAGTGAACGTTTTTACAGGATGTGGAAATACTTTTTACTCTCAAGCGCCGGAGCATTTCGTGCAAGAAATAAAAACCAACTATGGCAGATAGTTTTATCTAAAAATGGAGTTTTGGGAGGGCATAATTCAATAAGGTAGAAATATAGTAATACTCAATCGGGAACCGAAAATATTGTAAACAAAACATTCACCTTTCCATGAAAGGTTGCATATAACTAAAAATCGACTTTACAAATTATTGATGTAACGTCGTCTTCCTGCGTTCGGTTTTTTACAAAAGAACGAGTTGCCTTATAAATATGTTCGATAATCTGATTTGCAGTAGCGTCGCGATTAGATTTTATGATACCCAAAGTCCGATCAAACCCAAATTCGGTGTCATCATGCAATCTTGCCTCAACAACCCCATCAGTAATG
>JALHTS010000726.1 GCA_022865965.1 Ignavibacteriaceae bacterium | reverse complement strand
GAACATGGTTTTATTAAAATAACAATTTGGATATTTATATAAAAAGAAAGGATAAGAACATGAGCATAGTCAATAAACTCAATAGCTTTAAAGCAGATTGGCTCGATGTTGCGCTTATTAAAATTGGTGTTTTTACAGCCACGCTTCTATTCGCAAAATTATGGAGCCCAATCCTCAGTGTTGAATGGTATTGGTATCTGATTATCTGGATAGTGGTTGCAATCAGACCATTCAATACCTTTTATAAATGGTTGATGTCAGCGACGAAATAATAATAGGATGTTAAAAGTGGAGGCCACTTATAAAGTGGACTCCACACTCGCCTATAAATACGATTCTAAATGCCTCACATAATTGGCAGCACCACCGTCTTGGTAACCCGTTTTAGCAACCGGTTGCCCAAGTTTATTAAATAAAATTATTGTCGGAAATCCTTGCACACCAAATTCTTGTGCAAGCTGCTGATTATACATTTTAGTTTCCATGCTCTGTTCAATTTTTCTCGGAAAATCAACTTTCACAAGTACAAGGTTTTTGTCTGCATAATCTTCAAATTCTTTTTGTTTAAAAACTTCGTCACTTAGTTTAAAGCACCACTGGCACCAATCCGATCCGGTAAAGTTCACAAGCACTGCTTTATTTTCTTTGCTGGCTTTCTGCAAAGCCGCTTCAAGATTTGTTTCCCAATTTAGATTATCGCTATTACCGCATCCGATTAAAAATGCTGTTAATAAAACCAATAACACAACTGTTCTTTTCAAACCATACTCCTTTTAGAATTTATGCCGTTTGATTCAATTTTTCAATAACAGATTCAATATACTATTTGACCGTCGAGGTTGTCTCAAAAGTCTATTCTTGTCAACCTGAACTTGTTTCAGGTTCTTAATTTTGCTTAGTGTCAAGGCAATAGATTCCGCATCAAGTGCGGAATGACAAAACAGAGTTAAACATCTTCTGTTTTTATTGTTTCAATCTTTTTTGGTTTTGGTGGACGTTCATAAAATTGTGCCAGCCAAGAATATTTTAGATGAAGATCATCTGAAATCTGATCCCAGGTAAAACGCCACACCCAGTTTCCGCCAAGTGTTGAGGGGAAATTCATTCTTGCTTCTCCGCCGAGATTAAGAATATCCTGCATCGGTACAATAACAATATCCGCAACAGAAGCATACGCAAGTCTGATAAGCTCATAAACGATATCATTACCATAGTAGTTCAAATATTTCTGGAAGTGCTCAAAAATATCAGAACCTTTATCTTCCTTTGCTTTTTCAAAAAATGCGCGCGTTGTATCGTTATCATGCGCACCTGTTAATACAACACAATTTGGAATGTAATTATGAGGAAGGAATTTGGTCTCCATATCAGTTCCAAATGCAAACTGAAGAATCTTCATTCCGGGAAAATTAAAATCATCTCTAAGCTTCTCTACTTCGGGAGTAATTACACCAAGATCTTCTGCAAGAATTGCCACATTGCCAAGATGCTTTTCTAAGGATTTAAATAATTTATCGCCCGGAGCTTTTACCCATCT
>JALHTS010000725.1 GCA_022865965.1 Ignavibacteriaceae bacterium | reverse complement strand
ATGAAAGTGCTTTTATCGATCTTTTAATGAACGAGATTGGTAAAGTAATTGTTGGTCAAAAAGCTATGGTTGAAAGACTAGTTATCGGATTGCTCGGTAACGGACATATTCTTCTTGAGGGTGTTCCGGGACTTGCAAAAACTCTAGCAATAAAAACTTTAGCTTCAGCTATGAAATCAAAATTTCAGCGTATTCAGTTTACTCCGGATCTACTTCCTGCAGATTTAATTGGTACTCAAATCTATAATCAAAAAGATGGAAACTTTTTTATTCGTAAAGGTCCCATCTTTTCAAATTTTATTCTTGCGGATGAAATAAACCGTGCTCCTGCTAAAGTACAAAGTGCTTTGCTTGAAGCAATGCAGGAAAGACAGGTGACAATTGGAGAGCATACATTTAAGCTTGATGAACCTTTTCTTGTTCTTGCAACTCAAAATCCAATTGAACAGGAAGGAACATATCCGCTTCCTGAAGCGCAGGTTGACAGATTTATGCTTAAGATAAAAATAACTTATCCGGCGCGTAATGAAGAGCTTTTAATTATGCGTAAGAATATGAGCGAAGATGATCTTACGGTTAATCCTGTCATTTCGTCTAATGATATTCTTAAAGCAAGAAATCTTGTTCACGATATTTACCTTGATGAAAAAATTGAGAAGTATATTCTTGATATTGTTTTTGCAACAAGGTCTCCCAAAAATTTCGGTTTGAATAAACTTACTGAATTAATCAGTTACGGCGCATCGCCGCGTGCTACAATTAATTTAGCAATCGGTGCAAAAGCAATGGCGTTCATAAAACGCAGGGGATATGTTATCCCTGAAGATGTTCGTGCTATTTGTATGGACGTTCTGCGCCATAGAATTGCTGTTACCTATGAAGCCGAAGCTGAAGAAATAACTTCTGAAAATGTTATTCACGAAATTCTTAATAAAGTTGAAGTACCGTAAATTCTTATGCTCACAAAAGAATTAATTAAACAAGTCAGACAAATTGAAATTAGAACAAGAGGACTGGTGAACCAGATCTTCTCCGGTGAATATCATTCAGTTTTCAAAGGAAGAGGAATGGAATTCTCTGAGGTTCGTGAATATTATTTTGGTGACGATATTAGAAACATTGATTGGAATGTTACAGCAAGATTTGGTCATCCCTACATAAAAGTATTCGAAGAAGAACGTGAACTTACTGTCATATTGATGGTTGATCTCAGCGGTTCATTGATGTTTGGTTCGGTCTCTAAAACAAAACAGAGAGTTGCTGCTGAAATAAGTGCAATACTTGCTTTCTCTGCCTTGAAGAATAATGATAAAGTCGGATTGATCTTATTTACTGATAAAATTGAAAAATTCGTTCCGCCGAGAAAAGGTAAGAAACATGTTCTTAGAATTATTCGGGATGTTCTTTCATTTGAACCGCATGGCAAAGCTACAAACATCAAAGGTGCGCTTGAGTATATGCATAATGCAATCAAGAAAAAATCTATTGCATTCTTATTATCTGATTTTATGGACGAAGGATATGAAAAGATATTAAGTATTGTTGGGAAGAAACACGATCTGATAGGAATTGTTTTAGATGATGTTCGTGAAAGAGAATTACCAAAAATAGGATTGGTAAAATTGAAAGATGCTGAAACCGGTACAGAGAGATGGATTGATACTAGCGATACAAGGGTAAGAAGTTCCTTAATGTTTTCACAAAGAGAAAAAATTCAGAAGAGAAAATCGCTTTTTGTTTCAAGCAGGTTAGACAGTATTGAAGTAACGACCGGAGAAGATTACGTAAAACCCCTCGTCCGTTTTTTCAAACTACGGGAAAGACGATGGTAAGAAATTTCTCTTTGTTTTTTTTGATACTATTAGCTGTAGAAGTCTTTCCGCAGAATATCTTTGTTGAAGCTTCGGTTGATACTACCGATTATCTTATCGGTGACCGTATTAATTATTTATTGAAAATTACTGCAGATAAAAATGTGTATCCGCTTCGTCCATACTTCCGAGATAGTTTAAAGAATATCGATATTCTTCAGGAACTTGATCCGATAACGTTAGAGACAGAAACGGAAAAAAGTTATGAATACAAATACATTCTATCAAGATTTGATTCGGCTGATGTAACACTTCCTGCAATTAAAGTTGAATATCGAATTGAAGGTGACACAACTTTACAAAGCAGTCTATCAAACTCCGTAAGCTTTACAGTTCATACATTAAAAATTTCTCAGGAAGAAGATATAAAGGATATTAAATCACCTGTCAGAATTCCGTTAAACTGGTGGATGATAGCATTGTGGATTCTGATTGGACTAATCCTTATCGGAGTTTTGATTTTTCTTTATAAAAAATATTTCAGAAAAAAACCGGGCGAGAAAGTTGTTCAACCAAAGAAAGTTAAAGTTCCTGCTTATGTTGCTGCATTGTCAAAGCTTGATAAACTCAACTCAGAGCAACTCTGGCAAAAAGGATTTTTAAAAGATTATCATTCAAGAATAACAGAAATTATACGTGAATATTTTGAAAAAAGATTTAATCTGCCGGCACTCGAAATGACAACAACTGAATCTTTGCAAATGCTTTCAAAACGTCCCGACGCCACCAACGTAATTGATATTACAAGTAGATTCTTAAGCAATGCGGATTTAGTGAAGTTTGCAAAGTATCAACCGCTTGCACCTGTTAATGAGGAAATGATGAAACAGGCAAGAGAAATTGTGAATACAACAATTCCGAAGCAGCAAATTACCGAAGAGGTAAAAGATGTTCGGTAATGTAACATTTGCATACCCGTGGGTTTTGTATTTTCTTTCAATCATTCCCTTGATGATTGCCTGGTATATTTATAAAGGCAGGAAAAATCAAGCGTCAATCACATATTCATCTTTTACCATAATTGACAAGGTCCCAAAGACATGGAGGGAACGACTCAGATATATACCAACAGCACTTCGATTGATAGCTCTAACTGCT
>JALHTS010000724.1 GCA_022865965.1 Ignavibacteriaceae bacterium | reverse complement strand
TTCGTAACTGTAAAGTATAGATTTAAATATATAATTCGTATCAGGATCAAAATATTTAAGTTTGTCATACTTCGCATCTGGATCTCTGTTAAAAGGAGAATGCGGATCATTTTTTAAGTTAAAATCTTTTTCGGCTCTCTCCATCAATAAAGTTGCCATATAATCATCCGAAATTACAAGTTCATCCTCACTTTTTTCTGAACAAGAAAATAATACAAACGTTAATAAGATAAACAATAAAAATGTTAAAATTGTTCCTTTCATTTTTTCGATTTCTCCTGTTTCATTTTTCTTTTTATTTCACTTAGTTTATTCAGCGCTTCAATAGGTGTGAGATTATTTAATTCAAGGTTATCAATTTCATCACGTAATTTGTCGTCTCTGAATTCAAACATTCCGATCTGATTATCATTTTCCTGTTTAAGTTTCTTAAGTCTCTCTTTTTTTATTTCATAAGGAGTTAATTCTTTACTTTCAAGATTATCCAGGACTTCTTTAGCACGATTAGTTACAAATAAGGGCAAGCCAGCCATTTGTGCAACCTGAATTCCATATGAGTGATCGGCTCTGCCCGGATTTACTTTATGCAGAAAAATAACTTTATCATCATACTCACGGACTTCCACTTTATAATTTTTGATCTTAGGAAAAAGATCAGCCATTTCATTAAGTTCATGGTAATGAGTTGCAAATAATGTTTTAGCTGACAGATCGGGATTTTCGTGCAAATATTCTGTAATTGACCATGCTATGGATATTCCGTCAAAAGTGCTTGTGCCTCTTCCGATTTCATCAAGAAGAATTAAACTTTTTGAAGTGGCATTATTAATAATATTTGCTGCCTCCTGCATTTCAACAAGAAAAGTACTTTCACCGGCAGCAATATTATCACTTGCGCCAACTCGTGTAAATATTCTATCAACCAAACCAATATTCGCTTGTTTTGCAGGAACAAACGAACCAATTTGTGCAAGTAGTACTATCAATCCTATTTGCCTAAGGTAAACAGATTTACCAGCCATATTTGGTCCGGTAAGAATTATTATTTGATGATCAGTGTTGTTTAGTTTACAATCATTGGGAGTAAATTTTTCGCCCGGCGGAAGAATTCGCTCAACAACCGGATGACGGCTATCGATAATTTCAATCTCATCACTTAAACTGAGTTCGGGTTTTACATAATTATACTTAGCGGCACATTCTGCAAATGAAATAAAACAATCCAGCATTGCAATTAATCTTGCATTATTTTGAATTGCTTCTGTTTCCTGAGCGACAATTACTCTTATTTCATTAAAAAGCTGATACTCAAGGTCACCAATCTTCTCTTCTGCATTAAGAATTTTATCTTCATAAACTTTAAGCTCGGGAGTTATGTATCGTTCAGAATTAACGAGTGTTTGTTTTCTAATGTAAGATCCGGGAACTTTATTTTTATGAGTATTGCTTACATCAATATAGTAACCAAACACTTTATTGAAATTTACCTTGAGTGAAGAAATTCCTGTTTTTTCTCTTTCGCTTTTCTGAAGGTTTGCAATCCATTCTTTTCCGTGGATTGCAATGTCGCGCAGTTCATCAAGCTCTGCACTGAATCCGCTTTTTATAATTCCGCCATCCGTTATTTGATTCGGTGGATTATCAACAATAGCTTCTTCAATTTTCTCAACAATGTTGTTTAATGACTCTAAAGAAGTTCCGATCTGTTTTAATGTACTAACCTTAAAGTTTGCAAGTATCTCTTTTACAAAAGGAATTTTCTTAAGTGAATATTTTATAACAATTAGTTCTCTCGGAGTAGCACGCCCTGTACTGACTCGTGAAATAAGTCTTTCAAAATCGCCAATTTCTTTTAGATGTTCACTAAGTTCTTTTCTGTATCTTTTTTCTTTAAGAAGTTCCTCAACACTTTCCTGACGTTTTAGAATCGGTTCAAGATTTCTTAAGGGAGCAGAAATCCATTTCTTTAACAGTCTTCCACCCATTGCAGTTTCAGTTTTGTCCAGAATCGAAATTAACGATCCTTCCCTGCCGCCATCCTGCATAGTATAAGTAATTTCAAGATTTCGTTTCGTTGAATGATCAAGAATCATATACTCGGACGGATTATAAACCGAAAGCTTATTAAGATGAGAAAGATTTGATTTTTGTGTATCCTGCAGATAATTAAGAACTGCACCCGCCGCCATCAATCCGGCAGAAAGACTCTCTACTCCAAATCCTTTTAGTGTTACAGTTTTAAAGTGATTGAGTAAAAGTTCTTTTGCATAATCGAAATTGAAAATCCAGTCATCCATTCTGGATATTCGAATAGAAGAATTTATTCTGCTGATAACAGGTGAAAGATTATCTTTATCTTTTCTTTGAATTAAAATTTCTGAAGGTAAAATTAATTCAATCTGCTCACCCAGTCTTTTTGAAGAAACTTCATAAGTATGAAAATCACCTGTAGAAATATCACAAAAAGAAATCCCGGCAAGTTCATCAACAATACAAATTGCCATCAGGTAATTGTTCTTTTTATGATCGAGAAGTTTATCGGATAACGTAACACCTGGTGTAACAACTTCAATTACTTCACGTTTAACAAGTCCTTTTGCGAACTTCGGATTTTCAACCTGCTCACAAATTGCAACTCTGTAACCGGCTCGGACTAATTTAGGCAGATAGGTATCTATTGCGTGGAATGGAAATCCTGCAAGAGGAACATTTTCAGCAGCACCGTTGGCTCGTTTTGTTAAAGTAATTCCCAGAACTTTTGAAGCAGTTTTGGCATCTTCTTCAAAAGTTTCAAAAAAATCGCCGACCCTGAATAGCAAAATAGTATCCGGATTAGCTTCCTTAATTCTTAAATATTGAGCCATTAAAGGCGTTTGTTGAGTATCAGTTTTCATAATGAGAAACAAAAATACCCTCTTATGT
>JALHTS010000723.1 GCA_022865965.1 Ignavibacteriaceae bacterium | reverse complement strand
GAGTAAAAAGTCCCGCCAGATTTATCAGTTTTTGGCTGAGGCGGACAAGTAAATAAATGAGAACTCAATCAACTGTGGTGGTTTTTCGATGTTTCGATATTACACGCCGTTATATTACAAATAAAAAATATTCTATGTTGATATTGTGTACAAAATATAGTACGTTTAACTGCACAAAATAAAAAATGGAGTATTTATGCATAGAATACAGTTGGACAAAGACATTCAACCTCTTTCAGAATTTCGTTCAAGAGTAGCTTTTTATTTTGATAAAGTTAAAAAAACAAAAAGACCATTAGTTATTACTCAAAATGGTAAAAGTGCTGCAATTCTTATAGATGTTTCAGAGTATGAATCGATGGTAGACAAAATCGAAGTATTAGAAGACATCAAGTTGGCTGAAGCTCAAATTAATGATGGTTTGGGAATATCACATCAAAACGTAAAAAAGAGATTTGCTAAAAGGACTTAAATGTGAAAATATTTTGATCGCCTTTAGCAGTTGAGAGGCTGGAAGATATCTTCGAATATATTTCAAAAGAAAACAAAGCAGCAGCACAAAAAATAATTACTAGAATATTTAAGAGAGTCGAAACTTTATCAAAATATCCGGAAAGAGGAAGAAAAGTTCCGGAAGCAAATAGAGAAGAAATACGCGAAATTTTTGAGGGTGAGTATAGAATAATTTATCGTGTAAAGCCTAAAAAAATATTTGTTCTTACCATACGGAATTTTAAACAACTATTGCCCGATAAAGATTTAGAATAATTATGGTATAAACTATTTAATCCTCCGAATTTATCAGCCTCCGCAAAAGGCGGATAAATTTGGCAGTGGCGGAAAGTTAAATAAATGAGAAATCAATCAATGGTTGTGTTTTAACATTACACATTATTATAGTGCAAATAAAAATATGAGACTTTGGTCAATACATCCGAAATATCTTGATTCACTAGGTTTGGTAGCCCTTTGGAGGGAGGGTCTATTAGCTCAAAAAGTTTTGCTGGGAAAAACAAGAGGCTATAAAAATCACCCTCAACTCAATAGATTTAAGGATTCTTCTAATCCAATAGGAGCTATATCAAAATATTTACAAGTTGTATTAAATGAAGCTCAGTTAAGAAATTATAATTTTAATAGCCAGAAAATTGCGACTTGTAAATTCTCTGATAAAATAGTTGTAACTGATGGGCAACTACAATTTGAGTACAACCATCTCATAAATAAATTAAAAGTGAGAACTCCAAAAAAGTACAAAGAAATATTGGGAATTAATCAAATAGAAGCTCATTCATTATTTGTAATAGTTAAAGGTGGCATTGAAGATTGGGAGGTAGTTTAGTTTAATTACAACATAGAATATTTAATAATGTAAAAGTCCCGACAAAGGCGGACAAGCAAGAGGATATCATATTTTCAGGAAAATAACGAAACTCTCGCAGAGCAGGGTAAGCTAAGTTAGGTGCAATGCTGTTCCATTTATTAAATAGGTTTGACTTCTTAAATCAAAAGATTATTATAGTTCTAATTATCCATCATATTTATTTTCAATTTAAATTTTAAGTAAAAGTCTTCTATTCTCCTGTAGTATCCATCTTCTTTCCTAAACCGTTTATCTATATCTTTCTAATATGAAATTACCAATAGTTGCAATAGTCGGTCGACCCAATGTTGGCAAATCAACGCTTTTCAATCGAATAGTCGGAAAGAGAGATGCTATTGTTGATGACAAAAGCGGTGTTACAAGAGATCGTAATTATGCTGAATCTGATTGGGCAGGTAAAAAATTCAGATTGATTGATACCGGCGGTTATGTTCCTGACTCGAAGGACCTTTTTGAAACAGCAATAAGGGAACAAGTAGAAGTAGCAATACTTGAAGCTGATGCAATTCTTTTCATTACTGATGTCCGTGATGGACTTCATCCGATGGATCGCAATATTGCTGATATGCTAAGGGCATCCGGAAAAACATTTTACCTTCTTGCAAATAAAGTTGACTCGGAAAAGTTTGAAACTGCTGCAGTTGAATTTTATTCACTTGGTGTTGATGCTGTGTATGATATTTCAGCATTGGCTGGAAGAAAACTCGGCGATCTGCTTGATGTTATCACTGCAAATTTTCCTGATTACAGTGGAATTGAAGAAGATACAAGATTAAAAATTGCTGTTGTTGGAAGACCAAATGTTGGTAAATCATCGCTTACAAATGCACTATTAGGCTACGACAGAAGTATTGTAACAGAAATTCCCGGCACTACAAGAGAT
>JALHTS010000722.1 GCA_022865965.1 Ignavibacteriaceae bacterium | reverse complement strand
GCTCTTAATGCTTCCAACTTTTGCTAATAGTCAAATTGATAAAGTATCAAATAGACTAAAAGCTAAAATTCAAACAGAAGTATCTTCAGAACCACATCTGGTTTGGATTTATTTTACTGATAAGGGAAATGATTTACAGAAATTCTACTCGAATCCTGAATCGGTTGTTTCGGAAAAATCACTCAAAAGAAGATATAAAGTTCTTGCTAAAAATAAAGCCATAGATTTTTTAGATTTACCGGTGAATGAAGATTACGTTGATCAATTATTTTCTGCGGGATTTATTCTCAAACACAGATCAAAATGGTTTAATGCTGTAAGCGGATTCGCAAATACAAATCAAATCAATGAAATCTCTGTTTACCCATTTGTTAAAAAGATAGACATTGTTGAAAAATTTTCAACCAGAAAAGATGATGTCGAGTTCATTGAACTTAAACTTGAACCTGAACTAAATAAAAGTAGTGAACCCAATAGAATTCATTCGCTTAATTACGGAACTTCCTTTACGCAAATGGATCAGATCAATGTTCCGGCAGTTCACGACCTGGGATATACAGGACAAGGTATTACTATTTGTTTAATGGATGCTGGTTTCAGCAACCTTTCACATGAAGCATTTAGCTCTATGAATATTATTGCGATGTGGGATTTTGTTGAAAACGATCCCGATGTAAGCGGTCACTCCCACGGAACAGGAACACTTTCAACTATTGGTGGATTTAAAGAAGGTCAATTAATCGGTCCTGCTTTCAGTTCTGATTACATTCTTGCGAGAACCGAAAATGATCCAGCAAGTGAAACTCCGTTAGAAGAGGATAACTGGATTGCTGCGTTAGAATGGGCAGATAGTATTGGTGTCGATGTAACTTCCACTTCACTTGGTTATTTAACATTTGATTCTCCTTATACAAGTTATACCTGGGAAGATATGGATGGAAACACAGCAAGAATAACAATTGCTTCTGATCTTGCAGCCGGTAAAGGTATTGTAGTAGTAAATTCTGCAGGTAATTCGGGCTTAAATACTTCTCATAACACTTTAAATGCCCCCGCAGATGGTGATAGTGTTTTTACAATCGGAGCAGTAACTTCAAGCGGTACACGTTCTTCATTTAGTTCTGTTGGTCCTACCGTTGATGGAAGGACTAAACCTGATTTAATGGCAATGGGATCATCAGTTTATATGGCTTCTGTGGATAATACAGCAGACTATATTTATGATAATGGTACATCATTCAGTTGTCCTTTAGTTGCTGGAGTTTGTGCGCTTTTGTTGAATGTCAATCCGAGTTTAACACCAATGCAGATTTTAGAGACACTAAGATTAACAGCATCACAAAGTAATAGTCCGGATAATCTTTATGGCTGGGGAATTGTTAATGCATTAGACGCTATAAATATCCTTATTACAAGAGTTGATGAAAAAAATAATCCAGAAAATTTTTATCTGTTATCAAATTATCCTAATCCATTTAACCCAAATACAAGAGTGGTCTTCTCGGTTCCCAAAGCCGAGAAAATAAGAATAACTCTCCATGATATGTTAGGAAGAGAAATAAAGACTTTGTTCAATGAATTTAGTGAAGCGGGTATTCAAGAATTGACTCTTAACGGATCAGATTTAGCTAGTGGCGTTTACCTGATAAGAATGGCTACGGAATCTATCCAAAAAAGCCATAAAATTAGCCTTATTAAGTAGATTAATTACGTCCTAAAAATTTTAATAGATCGGGGGTTTGATTAAAATTCCATTGATTTTCCCCATTTTAAAGCCTTATATTAGCTTTTCAATTTTTAATGTTGTTTAACAAGAGGAGATGCAAAAATGCTCATTAGATTTAATTTAATAATTTTCATTTTAACACTTTTATTCAT
>JALHTS010000721.1 GCA_022865965.1 Ignavibacteriaceae bacterium | reverse complement strand
AACATCATCCGCTTTAGCTTTTAATACTGCAAACTTTTTCTCTCTTACTACAGCAGGACGAATCTGTTCTTTAACTTCATCAAAAGGTTTGAAATGCTCGCCGATATTCTCCATTATTTGCACAACGACATAACCATTGAAGACCTTAAAAGGATCGCTAATTGTGTTGAGACCATTCTCAAACGAAAATTCAATTAATCTTTTGTTAGCACCTATTCCAGGAACTGTTGTAGTTTTAATAAACAATGGAGTTTCCTGAACTTTATATTCCATCAGTTCAGCTTCTTTGAGAAAATTATTTTTCTGTGCTAAATATGCAAAGTCATTTGCAGAATTAAACATTCTGTCGCGAGTTGTTGCTGATTGTTTAACTTGATTTACAATTCTTTCAACGATGTATTTTTTAGTAACTTTATCAGTAACCTTAATGATATGATATCCATAAGATGTCTTTACCGGTTTTTGGATTTCACCAACTTTTCCGCTGAACACTGCATTTTCAAATTCCGGGACCATCATTCCTTTTCCGAAATAACCAAGTTCCCCACCTTTTTTAGCACTTCCCGGGTCTTGTGAAAACTCTTTTGCTGCTTTGCTAAAATCTGCCCCTTGAACTAATTCAGCATAAAGCTTATTTGCTTCTTCAAGATTCTTTTCATCATCACCAAATTGACTTATAAGAATATGCGAAGCACTTATCATTACTTCATCTGCAGCCACTGCTCCGAAATATTTGAATAAAGCGTAGCCCTGACTTGTTGAATATGGACCAACAACATCACCAACCTGTGTTTTATTTAATGCTGAAACAACTTCGGATGACAGAAAACTAACTGAAAATGTATCTCTTGAATAAGGAAGTTCAGAATAAATCTCTATAAGTTCATTGAAATCCATTGTATCGCTTTCCATCCTGTTCACGATATTCTCAAGGCTGCGTATAACCATCATAGTATCTTCAGCGGAAGGTTGATTTGAGAAAAGAACATATCTCAGTTTTCTTTGAGGCTGCATCTTATAAAGATTTTTATTCTCTTCATAATAAGCCTTCAGGTCTGAATCATCAATAGTAATGTCAGATTCAGGAACTGAATTCAAATCAAACAAAGCATATTCAACATTCAGATTTGTGTTTTGCTCAATGAATTTTCTTCTTACCTCATCTTCACCAACTGTAACAGAAGCAAAGATTAAACTCTGAAGTTTTGAAGTTAATCTTGACTGTCTTACATATTCTTCAGCCTGAACTAAAGGCTCTCTGTTTCTTGGATCAAACAAAGCTTCTTCATAAAGCTGTCTGTTAAAGTTTCCGAGTGAATCCGTAAAATTTTGTTTTAAAAAATCCGGTGGATTATCTCCAAGTATTATTTCTCTTATTTCATCATTAGATACAGTTAATCCATAACTATCTATCAACTGCTGAAATAATATATTAGTAACCATAGCATCCCAAACCTGGTCTCTTAATTGTTCATACTGTCCTTCATCAAGATCCTGACCGGTCTGCTGCTGTCTGGCTTCTCTTTGCTGTTCAAATGCCTGTTGGAATTCCTGATAGGTTATTGCTTTGCCGTTAACTACTCCTACATCATTTGTTCTACCGCCCAAAGCTTCAAGAACATTTGAATCAGATATTACCATAAAAAGGACAAATACAACACCGACAGTTAAAATAAAGACAGGTGCAAGGCTTCTCATTTTGGCCATCATAGCCATAATTAATTTTTCTCCAAAATTTATTTTTTTGAAATTT
>JALHTS010000116.1 GCA_022865965.1 Ignavibacteriaceae bacterium | reverse complement strand
TGGATGGGCTTCAAATAATAAATACTCTCTTCTCGGTGCTATGAGAGCAGCTGCTCAAATTATAAGTTATGAAATTCCTACTCTTCTAGTTGTTTTAAGTATTGTTATGCTGACCGGATCGATGAATCTGCATACATTAAGCGAAATGCAAACCGGTCAATTCTGGAATTGGAATATATTTGGCGGTAACTACGATCTTTTGCATAAATTGCTGCTAATACCTTTTATGATAATCGGATTTTTTGTTATTTATATTTCAACATTGGCAGAAGTAAACCGCACACCGTTTGATATTCCTGAAGCTGAGTCTGAACTTGTTTCCGGTTATCATACAGAATATTCGGGAATGAAGTTTGCAATGTTCTTTCTTTCGGAATATGCAAACATGTTTGCTGTTTCAGTAATCATCGCAGCATTATTTTTAGGCGGATATCAATCACCTTTTGGATACTTTGGAAATCTTATTGGTGCAGAATGGCTCATTCCATTTGAGCAATTTTTCTGGTTTACAGCTAAAGGATTATTTTTTGTTTTTGTTCAAATGTGGTTAAGATGGACTTTACCAAGATTAAGAGTCGATCATCTGATGACTGCAAGTTGGAAGTACTTGATACCAATTGCTTTTGTTAATCTAATTATTATTGGAATTATATCTGTTTTCTAAATGAAAGAATATTTCGGAAATATTTTCACAGCATTCAGTACAATTTTTATTGGAATGAAGGTTACATTTAAGCATCTCTTCATTCCAGCAGTAACTATTCAGTACCCTGAGGTAAGACCCAAACTGCCTGAAAGAGAAAGAAACAGACTTTATGTTAATATGGATGATTGTATTGGATGCGATCAGTGTTCCAGAGCTTGTCCGGTTAGCTGCATTACAATCGAAACCGTAAAATCAATTCCGGGTGAAGATCTTGGTAAAACATCTAACGGCAAGAAAAAAGCTCTTTGGGTAACCAGGTTTGATATTGATTTTGCAAAATGTTGCTATTGCCAGTTGTGTGTATTTCCCTGTCCCACTGAATGTATTTACATGACAGATGTTTATGAGTTTTCAGAATTTGAAAGAAATAAACTTGTTTATGACTTTGTGACTTTAACTCCTCAGGAAAGAGAAGAAAAAAGTGTTAATTACCAAAAGTTTATAGCTGAAAAAGAAGCTGAAAAATTAAAGGCTGCAGCAGAAAAAGCAGCAACTCCGACTGAAGATAAAAAACCAGAAAACCAATGAATCTATACGATATAATATTTTATTTATTTGCAGCTATTACTTTGATATCAGCATTTCTAGTAGTAACCAATAGAAATATTGTACACTCGGCTTTCTATCTGCTGTTTACATTTTTAGGCGTCGCAAGTCTTTACGTTATGCTAGGCGCTGATTTTGTAGCTATTGTTCAATTGATTGTTTACGTAGGCGGTATTTTAATTCTGTTCCTTTTTGGTGTAATGCTAACAAATAAAATTACAAATGTTGAAATTAAAACCGGAACTATTAATATTTTTTCTTCAATTTTAGGTGTTGGTTTGTTTTCCGGAGCCTTGCTGGCTGCAATGTTAAACTCTAATTGGAAAATTGAAGAATCTAAAATTCCGGAACAGACTACCGGATTAATTGGTCATCTTTTAATGAATGAATATATTTTAATTTTTGAGCTCTTGGGAATTATATTATTAATCGCACTTATTGGTGCGGCATCTATTGCAAGAAGGTAATATGGTTGAAGTTGGATTAAATCATTTTTTAGTTGTCAGTTCAATTCTTTTTTCATTAGGTATTTATGCCGTAATTACCAGAAAAAATGCCGTCATGGTTCTTATGGGAATAGAACTAATTCTTAATTCAGCTAATATTAACTTTATTGCTTTTTCAAGATACGGCAATTTCGGTTTGAATGGTCAGATGATGGCACTCTTTGTTATTGTTCTTGCTGCTGCTGAAGCTGCTATAGCTTTAGCGATCGTATTAAATATTTATAAAAACCTGGCAAATGTTAATATTGATGAAATTGATCAATTAAGAGATTGATAAATGAACGAAATTACTTTAATAAATATTGCAATAGCCGTACTTTTTCTTCCGCTATTAGGGTTCATCGTCACTCTTTTACTTGGGAAAAAAGTAAAACCCATTTTTGTTTTTGAAAATGTAGTCATCACAATTTCATTTATAGCAGCAGTCTATCTACTTTATTCAAAGCTTGCTTTCTTCGGAGATAACAGCATAACATCAGAATTCGAGTGGTTCTCATTCAAGAACACCCCATTCATTGGTGATATAAGTTTTAAACTTGGCTTTCTAATTGACAATATAACAGCACTGATGCTTTTTGTTGTTGCATTAATTAGTATGCTGGTTCATTTCTTCTCAATAGCATATATGAAAGGTGACGAAAGATATAATCGCTATTTCGCTTATCTGGGTATTTTCACTTTTTCTATGAATGGTATTGTGCTAACCAACAATATTTTGATGATGTACATTTTCTGGGAACTTGTTGGCTTATCATCATACTTACTCATAGGATTTTGGTTTGAAAAGAAATCTGCATCGGATGCCGGTAAGAAAGCTTTTATAGTGAACAGAGTCGGGGATCTTGGAATGTTTGCCGGAATCTTAATATTATTTTTAACATACAGTACATTTTCATTCAGTGAAATTTTTGCGCAGCTTTCAAACGGCGTATTACCATTTAATTCACAATTCTGGTTAACGGTAACAGGTATATTATTATTTTGCGGAGCAATTGGTAAATCGGCTCAGTTCCCTCTTCATGTTTGGCTGCCCGATGCAATGGAAGGCCCAACTCCAGTTAGTGCATTGATTCACGCGGCTACGATGGTTGCTGCCGGTGTTTATCTAGTAATCAGAATATTTGGATTTCTAACTGCTGATGCAATGCTTTTTATTGCTGTTATCGGAATGTTATCTGCGTTCATTCCTGCCACAATTGCATTAACACAAAATGATATAAAAAAGGTTTTAGCATATTCCACAGTTTCTCAGCTTGGTTATATGGTAATGGCGCTCGGAGTTGGTGCTTATAAATTTGCGTTTTTCCATTTAATTACTCACGCATTCTTTAAAGCATGTTTATTCCTGGGTTCAGGTTCTGTTATTCATGCAATGCATCACGAGCAAGACATTACAAAAATGGGTGGACTCAGGAAAAAGCTTCCGCTCACTTATGCAACATTTTTAATATCTTCTTTGGCTATCAGTGGAATTCCGTTAACATCTGGATTTTTAAGTAAAGATGGAATTTTAGCGAGCTCTTATGCTTTCGCATCATTAACCGGTCATTGGCTATTCCCTACTGTTGGATTTCTTGTTGCACTTTTAACTGCATTTTATATGTTCAGATTAATTATTCTAACATTTCATGGTCAGCCGCAGGATCAGCATAAATTTGAACACGCACACGAATCACCATTTGCTATGGTAATGCCTTTAGTTGTACTTGCATTGTTATCATTTTTCTTCTGGTACACGCCAAATCCAATTAATGCAGGCAGTGGATGGGTGTTAACTAAATGGATTGAGAATCCTGAATTGCATACTCCGCCAAGTTCGCGGTTTGAATTTATGAACGGCGATGAGGAAATTCATAGTGAAAATTCACATCCGCCTATGTATTCTAATTTATACTCTGAAGCAATGCATTCAGCTCATTATCCGGCAATGATACTTTCTTTAATTGTTGCAATACTTGGTATATTTTTAGCTTTTTATGTTTATCAATGGAAAAAGATTAATGTTGATAATATTGTTGTTAAAATTAAACCGATATATGAGTTTTCGCTTAACAAATGGTATTTCGACGAATTATATCATTCAACATTTGTAGCATTTACTCTTGGGTTAAGTCGTTTTCTTGCGTGGTTCGATTTGAAAATTATTGATGGAATTGTAGATGGTTCAGCATCGATAACAAAAATTTTCTCGTCTTTTATTGGTGGATTTGATAGAATTGTTATTGATGGCTTTGTCAATTTCACTGCTTATTTTAGCGGTTTCATAGGAATTCTGTTCAGAAAATTTCAAACCGGCAAAGTTCAGACATATATTCTCTTTGTTATTTTTTCAATTGTGATATTACTTTTTGTATTTAAGAATTTTTAGGTAGCTAAATGGAAAACTTTCCTATTCTAAGTTTGATTACTTTCCTTCCCATAGTCGGGATGGTTATTATTTTATTCTTACCAAAAAACCAAAGTATTGTTATTAAGAGTTTAACTCTTTTGATAACTGGTATTCAGGTTATCTTAGCAGCAGTTCTGCTAATGAATTACAATTTCGCACTTGGTGGAATAAATGATGCAGCATCTTTTCAATTTATTGAGAAGTTCAGATGGATAGAAATAGATGGATTTTCATGGATAGGAAAAATTAAAATAGATTACTTCCTAGCCGTTGATGGTCTCAGCACTCCAATGGTTTTATTAACTGCAATCGTAACCTTTATTGCAACATTATCTTCGTGGACTATTGATAAATCCATTAAAGGATATTTTGCAATGTTCCTTTTACTTAACACTGGGATGATGGGAGTATTTGTTTCACTCGATTTCTTTTTGTTCTACGTATTCTGGGAAATTATGCTTCTCCCAATGTACTTTCTCATCGGTATATGGGGAGGTCCTCGAAGAGAATATGCTGCTATAAAATTCTTTCTCTACACGTTGCTTGGTTCCGTTTTTATTTTACTTGTAATGATAGGACTTTATTTCAGTTCTATGGAAACTCTTGCTGATGGCACCAGAGTTTTCACATTCAATATGCTTGAGATGATGAATACAGCTAATTTTACTCAAACTGGAATTTTATCACCTTTAAATCCGAATAACCTTCGTTTCATAGCCTATATTGCACTGTTTGCTGGATTTGCAATTAAAATTCCAATGTTTCCGTTTCACACCTGGTTACCCGATGCACACGTTGAAGCTCCCACAGCAATTAGTGTTATTCTTGCCGGAGTTCTTCTTAAAATGGGTACTTATGGAATACTAAGAATTTCTTATCCCATTTTTCCTGAGATTACTCAAAATCTTGCATGGTGGATTGCATTATTTGGAATGATAAATATCATTTACGGCGCTTTAGCTGCTATGGCTCAGAAAGATTTTAAGAGACTTATTGCTTATTCATCAGTTTCGCATATGGGCTTTGTAATGCTGGGAATGGCATCGCTTAATACGATTGGAATTTCAGGAGCGATATTGCAAATGTTTAATCACGGTATAATTACATCAATGCTCTTCTTAATCGTGGGTGTAATATATGACCGTGCACATACCAGAGATATCGAAGCATTCGGCGGTCTCGGAAAACAAATGCCGATTTATACTGGATTCGTTACTGTTGCATTCTTTGCTGCAATTGGTTTACCAGGGTTAAGCGGATTTATTTCCGAAGCACTTGTATTCCTTGGTGCCTTTGGAAGCGCTTCTATAAGAATTATTACTATTATTTCAACTCTTGGAATTTTACTGGGTGCCGGTTATATGCTCTGGACTTTGCAAAGAGTTTTCCTCGGTCAGCTTAATGAGAAATGGTCATCATTAAAAGATCTTACAACAAGAGAATATTTAATGTTAGCTCCTTTAACTCTTATAATAATTTTCCTTGGCATTTATCCTTCACCAATGCTCGATTTGATGAATTCATCTGTTAATGCAATGGTTAAGTTAATTTCTGATGCTCAGTTATTTTATAGTTCGACAGGTTTTTAAATAAATTAATTTCGGAAGATTAAATTGTTACCTCTTGATTTTACAAGTTCGTTATACTTAATAAAACCTGAAATTGTTTTAACAATTACTCTCGTTCTTATTGTCTTATTCGATCTTATTTTTCAAAAACAAAAACATATACTTCCGTATATTGTTTTACTCGGACTTTTCATTACCGGATACTTTGTAATTGAACAATTCGGCTATTCAAATTTTGCTTTTCTTAATCCTTCAAATAAAGGCTTAATGGTCATCGATCCATTCGGTGCATTCTTCAAACTAATTTTTCTTGTTACAACAGCATTTATAGTTTTATTCTCCATATCATCAGAAGAAATAATAAGCTGCAAAGACAGACACGGTGAATACTATGCTCTTATTCTCGGAATGATATTAGGAATGTTCTTAATGAGTTCCTCTGCTGACCTTATACTGATCTATCTTTCGATTGAATTATTATCCCTTTCATCTTATGTGCTTGCAGGATTTGTAAAGAACTCAATTCGTAACAGTGAAGCTTCACTTAAATACATTATTTATGGCGGAGTTTCTTCCGGTATAATGCTTTTTGGAATTTCTATTCTCTATGGAATGACAGGAGCCACAAATCTTTATGAAATTAATTCGATGTTAATTTCTCTTAGAGTTCTAGATGTTACTTTTATTATGTCTGCTCTTATGATAGTTGCAGGATTCGGATTTAAGATATCAGTCGTGCCATTTCATTTCTGGACACCTGATGTCTATGAAGGTGCACCAATTACAATAACTGCCTATTTATCCGTTGCAAGTAAAGCTGCCGGTTTTGCAGTATTGATACGGTTCCTTAAGATCACTTTTTCCGGTGCAACAAGCAGTAGCGGATACTGGTATTTTATCAATCTTTTTGATTGGCAAAGTTTGTTGATCATTTTATCTGTTATTACCATGACTTTAGGAAATTTTGCTGCTCTCTGGCAGGATAACCTGAAAAGAATGCTTGCATATTCAAGTATTGCTCACGCAGGTTATATTTTGCTTGGTGTAGCTGTATTTTCAGATCAAGGATTAATCTCTGTTCTTCTTTACTTCATAATATATCTTTTTATGAACCTGGGTGCATTTTATGTTGTAATGATTATTGCAAATAAAACCGGTTCTGAAAATATTGACGACTATAAAGGCCTAGGAAGTTCAATTCCATTTTTAGGTGTAGTCCTTGCTATTCTTCTTATTTCTTTGACCGGTTTGCCGCCAACAGCAGGATTTATTGCGAAGTTATATATTTTCATCGCTCTGATTGATGCAAATATGATTGCAGTTGCCGTAATTGCAATACTTAATTCTGTTGTTTCACTTTACTACTATATTAGGGTTTTAAAGAATCTATATCTTGTAGAATCAGATAGAGAAAAAGTAATAGTTCCGGTTTCTGCATTAAACTATTTAGTTCTTTTAGCTCTTACTGTTCCTGTTTTATTTTTCGGGATTTACTTTACTCCAATTGTAAACCTTGCAAAAGAATCAATAAAAATCCTTGGTTTCTAAATTTATTTTGTTTTTGAATTTTGATAATTTTTCTTTAAGTTAATTGGACAATATTAGTCTTATATGTTTAAATTATCTAAAAAAGCAGAATATGCACTTATGGCAGCCAGATATATGGCTTTGAATAATCATGGTCAATGTGTAACTGCAAAAGAAATATCGGAAAGCTATAATATTTCCTATGAATTATTGGCAAAAGTTCTTCAAAATTTGGTAAAAATGGGAATTATTAATTCATTTCAAGGATCAAAAGGCGGATATAATCTTTCTAAAAAACCTGAAGAGATTTCATTAACCGAGTTAATAAGTGCAGTTGAAAAAGATTATAAAATAATTTCATGTTACGAGGAAAGCAGTACGAAAAATGATTGTCTCCATTTGAATTTCTGTAAAATACGAGACCCATTGATTCTAGTTCAGCAAAAACTTGATAAAGTATTTCAGGAAACTAAGTTAGTTCATATTATATAACCGTTATTAGAGCTATTATTTTACATATAAATTA
>JALHTS010000720.1 GCA_022865965.1 Ignavibacteriaceae bacterium | reverse complement strand
AGGGTAACCATTAAGCTACCCTTCTCTATTCTCACCATCGACTCTAAATTATTTCACCTTGATCTCAATTTCTTTTGGCTTTGCTTCTTCAGCTTTTGGGATAGTTATGGTTAACTGCCCATTATCAAATTCAGCATTTATTTTTCCAGCCTGAATTACTTCAGGTAGATTAAATGATCTGAAATATTTGCCGTAAGATTTTTCAATGTAATTGCACTTTGCATCTTTAGTTTCAGATTCCTGAACTCTTTCTCCGCTGATGTTAAGTCTTCCATTTGTGAACGAAATTTTAACATCTTCTTTTTTAATTCCGGGTAAGTCAATCTTCAAAGTGAAGTTGTCATTGTTTTCGTAGATGTCCGTTAACGGCATCCAAACTGCGTTCTCATATTCAGCATCAACTTCTTTGCTTTTAGAAATGCCAAATCGGTTTTCAAGCGAGTTAAACATTTTGTTAAACTCTCTCTCGAAATCAAAAAGATCTCTAACCGGGTTGAATTTTACTAGTGTCATGGTATCATCTCCTTTTTTATTTGTTTTTAATTTTTATTTTGTATTTGCCACTATTAAATCAATCAGCGTGCCGATTTGTGTAAATCCCCGTAATTTATTATAAGATAATGGTTTATAAGAATATACGATTACAACAAATGATTTGACAATATGGCGCATATCTGCCAATAGTTTTAATTAGAACAACTGTTCGTCACAATAATCTGCCACAATTACAATTTGATTGTTCGTTGATAAAGCTATTCCCATCCAATCCTTTAGAGTATTTAATTGATAAACCATTTACAATTAGTTATTTTTGCATCCTCAAAATCGAGCAGTTATTCCAGGTGAAAGAAGATACAATAATAGCACTCGCAACTCCGGCAGGAGTTGGAGCAATTTCCGTGATACGGATCAGCGGTCCACACGCTTTTTCTATTACGGATAAATTTTTTAGAGGAGGGGTTAATATTTCAAAAGCAGCTTCTCACACCATTCATTACGGAAATATTTTCAATTTAGAGGATGTTCATATAGATGACGTTTTGATATCTGTTTTCAGGGCTCCAAACTCATATACCGGTGAGGACAGCGTTGAAATAAGTTCACACGGAAACCCATTAATCATCCAAAAGATTATTGAATTATTTATTAATGATGAAAATGTCAGGTTAGCTGAACCCGGTGAATTTACAAAAAGAGCTTTTCTTAACAATCGTATTGATTTAGCAAAAGCCGAAGCCGTTGCTGATGTAATAAGTTCCAGAACAGAAGCATCTTTCCGTGGTGCGAGAAATCAACTGGATGGATTATTATCTAAAAAAGTGACCGAATTACGTGAAAAACTGATAAATTCTTCGTCTTTTATTGAGTTAGAGCTGGATTTTGCGGAGGAAGATATTGAGTTAGTCAATAAGGATGAGCTGCTGAAAAGAACAGATTCTATAATCATTGAAATAGATACTCTTTTAGAATCATATTCCTTCGGGAGAATTATCAGAGATGGCGTTAACGTTGCAATTGTAGGCAAGCCCAATGTAGGGAAGTCATCATTATTAAATTACATTCTAAAAGAATCGAGGGCTATTGTTAGTGAAATTCCAGGAACTACCAGGGACGTGATCCGTGAAGAAGTATCAATTGATGGAATTTTATGCAGGCTGTATGATACCGCCGGAATCAGAATTTCTGAAGATTTCCTCGAAAAAGAAGGAATTCTAAGAAGCCAAGAAACAGT
>JALHTS010000719.1 GCA_022865965.1 Ignavibacteriaceae bacterium | reverse complement strand
GCTTCAAACATTGTTTGGCCAGTGACTGGAATTTTTAAATCTGTATCAGCTATGCCAAAACTTTTAGACCCTGCAAGTTTATTGCTTTTTATAACACTGATTGATACTCCGGGAACATTTAACTCATTCATTAATTGCGGAGTGATATTCTCAATTTTGTCTAATACATCATAAAATTCAGGAACAATGTTGAGAGAATTTTTATCAATCTTGTTAAGAGATATGTATGCGGCCCAGCAAACATCATAGTCTTCATCATAAAGAAGTTTTTGAAGTTCTGTTATTGATGATTCAGCATCTGACTTATATTTTCCGAGTGTAATTGCAGAACACCATCTTACATTTGGACTTTTATCTTTTAGTGCATTAGTTAAAAAAGGTATTGCTTGTTTTCCTGACGGAGAAATTTTTTCTAATGCAATTGCGGAACACAATCTTATATTTTCGTTTTCGTCTTGTAATGATTTAACTAAATACTCAACTGCCGGCTCCTTAATCTTTGCTAATTCATCTATCGCTTCTCCATTAATAAATGGATCTTCATCGCTAAATTTTTCTATTAAAGATTTGATTTTCTCTGCACTAGTTTGGGTTGTTTCCTGTGAAAACAAATTTGAAAATGTAATTATAAATACGGAAGAGGCTATTACGATTTGTTTGATCATTATATTCTAGAATTTAGGATATATTTTAGTGCAATTTAATTTGTTTCCAAGTTCAGACTCAAAGGAAAAAATTATTGGCATTCCACCAGTATGAATAAAAATAACGGGAATATTTTTATCGATTATACTTTTTCGCGTTAAGTCCATTAATCCAGCCATAACTTTTCCAGTATAAATCGGGTCAAGTAAAATTCCTTCAAGATTCGCGCAATCATAAATTGCTTTCTCTCCTTCTTCAGTAATCATACCGTATTCAGTAAAGTAATCATCATAACACTCAATCGATAAATCATCAACATTTATTTTATACTCTATTAGCTTTGCACTTTCATATATTATTTCAGCAGTCCGCTTCTTAATATCCTTAACTTTTCTTGAAACACTTATTCCAATTACACGAGCCTTTGGCATAAATATTTTTGTACCAAGAATTGCTCCGGCAAAAGTTCCACACGATCCAACTCCCATAATTATTTGAACTTTATCTTTACCAAATTGTTCTGCTAATTCATTCATAGCCATAACATAGCCAAGAGCTCCTAAACCTGTGCTTCCTCCAATAGGAATAATAAAGGGCTTCTGTCCTTTACCAGAAAGTTCATCAGCCCATTTTTCCATTTCTAACGTCAGATGGTCGTTTGCATCGTCGTCAACAAGATATCTTACCTCTGCTCCGAACATCACATTAAGAAGTAAATTCCCTTTTGGGATTTCAAAATCTGGTCCACCAAGAACAAGTTTAACATCAACCCCAAGTTTCCGAGCTGCAGATGCTGTCATCCTTGCATGATTAGATTGAATTCCACCGGCAGTGATGATAACATCATGGCCACCATCAATTATCTCAGCAAAATCATACTCAAGTTTTCTGGCTTTGTTTCCGCCGCCTGCCAATCCTGTTAAATCATCTCGCTTAATAAATAATTTTGATAAATCGATTTTATCAGCCAATCGTGGTGCTTCTTCCAATGGAGTTGGAAGATTTGCCAATTTTATTGTTGGTATTTTATTAAGCGAGTGATCCAATGTAATTATTCTACTGTTTCTATAACTTGATGATAGATAACTCCTCTTTCCTTCAAACCATTTAAAACAAAATTAACACACTCAGATTTTTGCCCAATGTATTCCGGCGGACAAATTCCTTTTCTATCAAACAAACCTTTTGCTAATAATCTTAATACGGTGGTTGCAGTATACCCAGTGGTTCTTGCCATCGAATGAACTTTTGTTTTTGCGTCGTAATAGTCGAGCATGCTATAAGTGTAACGCATTTTCTTATTATCCTTTTCACCCTCAATGATTATTTTAAGCACTGTAAAATCAGCATCTCTATCTTTCAATTCCCACATAGGAAATAGAAGTTTGGAAGTGAAATCTATCGGTTTAATTTTATTACCATTTACTTCAATTTCATCCTTACTGAAAAATCCAGATTCACGGAGTTGCAACATTTTTTCGATATGACCAGGATACCGGAGTGTTTTTTCTTTCATGTTAGCAGCATTCAATGTATCAGCAAGTGTTCTTAACCCATCACTATTAAATGCTTCAAGCGTACCTACTTCATGAAAGTTTATAAATTCAGGGTCCGAGAGAGCAGGACGAATAACCAATTTCCCATTTTCAATGTACCTTGCGGGACGTGTGTATTCTTCAATTACATCGATCGGTGAAAATCCAGCTTTATATTCATAAGGATATTCCCGAACAACAGGTAAACCTCCTACATAGATTAATATAGTTTCTGTTCTATCTAAAATTGTATCAACGTAGCCGCACAAAAGATTACTCATTCCAGGTGCAACTCCACAATCAACAACGGCGGTAACATTGTTTTGTTTTGCTAATTCATCAAGCTCAAATGGATTTTCTGGAAAGAAAGCAATATCAACTACATTCTTGCCTGCTTTGATAATTTCTTTGAGCGCATTAAATCCCATAAAACCAGGGACAGCATTTAAAACAATATCGTAATCTTTAAGTAGAGCGCTCACCTCCTTAGAATTAGAAATGTTTATTTCAATTTTATGAATTGGAATTTCTGCGGGAAGTTTTTCAAGATTTTTGCTATTTAGATCAGCAACAGTAACCTGAAAAGATTTATCTTTTGCTAAATCGATTGCCATTGGACGACCGACAAGACCCGCGCCGAGAACTAATACTTTCATAATTTCTCCAAATACTAAAATTTATTTACGCAACTATTTTGTGTGTTGCAGTTATATAGATAGATGAAGAAATCTTATAATCCGCTAAAACGATTTATAAAATGTACTGCTTGTCTAGAATTTAAAAATAAAAAGATGACATCTTTTCTAAAAATATTTTGGAAAAGGTCTTTTAGTATTGCCATAGAAAACTATTCTAAATTATTAACAGTTAAAGATGTCATCTTTCGAAAATATTTACAACTCTAAGAATCGGAAATTTTTCATTCTTCTTAAGTAGATGCTCATAAATTTTGTATGTGACCAATCCAAGTTCAGATTTTGGCTCCAGTGCAATTACAATCATATTATTTCTTAATTGCTTTGTAGGAATAAATATGTAATCAAACTCGGAAAGATTATTTGAGATTTCTTTTACTTCAACAATCGGATTGACAATTATATCTCTTTCAAAATCCATCGAGTCAATTCCACTCACAAAATATTGTTCAATCTTATCATCATTAGATTTTATATAATCAAAATATTTAAGCGAATGCCTGTCTGCCCATCCAATAATCTCTTTAAGATTTTTGGAAATTAAATAGCCTTTGGGTCTTGTAACATCATACTTAGATTTTACAATTGGACGATAATCGTTTACTGTTATCACCGTATCTTTATTTGAATAATAAGAGAGCAAAGGAAGTTCTAACTTACTTCCATCAGCAAAATGATCTAACTGAATTGCAACTTTATTCGATACTTTACTGCTAACTAATTTTTCTCTTTCAGAAGCAACAAGAGTTTTTATTTCATCTTTATGATTATAAACAAACTCAAGTAAACCACACATTCCGGTCATCTGCCCTTCAGCACGACGTTTAATATTATCAATAAATCCATCTAATCCGTTTAATCCTTCCTGTATAAATGAAAATGTATTTTGTATTCCGAAACTCTGCCGTCCATCGTTGATATCATAAGTGCTGTGCCTTATATATTCGATTTCAGGAGGACCGCCAGGACAATATTCAAAGAAAGAGAAATTTCTATCATTTAAATATTTTTTTATAAATGGAAGATATGTGTTGTTCGATAACCTTCTGATGTTTTCGGAAACATTGATATTTGTTATTGTGCCAACTTCTTCATCATTGTTTGCTCTAAAGCCATAATTTTTCCACTTATCACCATAAGGCGAATATTCGTGAACATCCATTGTAACTTCAAAAAGATATTTGTTGAAAAGTTTATGAAGTCCGATTGTTTCTGGTTCAGTAAGGATCAAATGATTACGGTTAAGATCCATATCGTTTCCGTTACGTCTCTGGTTTTTTT
>JALHTS010000718.1 GCA_022865965.1 Ignavibacteriaceae bacterium | reverse complement strand
AATAATATCTCCGGATTTATAGAGCGTATATTCATCCGTAGACGGAGTGATAATATTATTGTCATCTTTTTGACACCCGACAAGTGCGAGGAGAATAACAGCAGAGATTAATAAAAAGTATTTTTTCATACTAGCTCCCTTTTGTAAAATGATAGTGAGTTTTATAGATTGGCTCCATTAAATCTTAACGTTATACATTGTATTTAATAAACACTTTTGCCGGAGGCTGTTAATAATAAAAATAATTTAGTTAAAACAAAACAGATTTAGAAGTTTATTTTTAGATGTACTGCACTAAAGTCTTAAACGCTTAATATTTAAAGGTGTTTGTAAGGAGTCTAACTAAAAATTGTTTTTTAATGAAGTTGGTTTAAAATAAGAAAAGAGAGGTCTGTTCAACAAACCTCTCTTTTTATTATTAGAACACGTTTATTTGTGTGCGATAGGATCCGGATTTCCATCAGGATCGCCATTTACAAAACCATCTGTATTTACATTTCCGTTTGTTAACAGCAACAGGCCGCAAACATGCGGAGTAGCCATTGATGTTCCGTTCATAGTAGTATATGTACCTCCCATATAAGTAGAGTACACACTAACACCAGGTGCGCAAAATTCGATAGGAGGATTTCCATAATTAGAAAAATACGCCCAGTTATCATTAATATCGCAAGCAGAAACAGTATAAAGATTTAGACCTTCTGCTCTTCCGGGTGAATGATTATTTGCGTCATCTCTTTCGTTTCCTGCGCATATTGCTACAAATACTCCGCTCAAACCAAGATTTATGACAGCTAGATCTACCGGTTCATAATCATGTCCGACAATACTTATATTAGCGACATCACCTCGGGTTGCTTTAGCAGCAACATAGTCTATGCCGGCAATTATTACAGACCAAGGACCTCTAGCTGTATGATCAAGGACCTTAACTGGAACAACATATGCGTTAGCCGCAACACCGACGACACCAATGGTATTATTTTTGGCAGCAAGAATACCGGCACAATGGGTTCCATGTCCGTGATCATCTTCTGCTGTAGTCGTGTGAAATACAAAAGTTTTAGCCAAAGCTGTATTAACATTTAAGTCTGGATGGTCATAATCAATTCCAGTGTCAATAATCCATGCTAAATTAGTTCCGGTATAATCCTCATATCCAACTCTTGCAATTCCATAAGGAACGGACTGTGGAGTTTGCTCGAAATCAACATGTGGGTTTCCATACCGATACTGGCACATTTCATCAGCATAAACTTTTATGCCAGGTTGTTTTCTAAGTTCAGCAACTTCAGAATCAGTTAAATTTAAAGCAAATCCTTCAATAGCAGAAGCATAAGTTTGAAGAAATTTTCGAGGTTCAATATTTGCCTTTGCTAAGATATCAGCACCCTTCTTGGATACTTTATCAAGATTTGTTTTATATGTAGCTCCTTTAGATTTAAGGCCAGCTACCTCCTCATTAAAAACAACAACATACTGACCGGGAATAATATCCCCCGATTCATTGAGCACTGATTCATCATTCTGTGAAGTAACAATGGTATTGTCTTGTTTTTCACAACTGACAAGCGAAAAAACAATAACAGCGAAAATCAAGAGAGTGAATTTTCTCATATAGCGTCCCTTCTGAAGATTATTAGTGGATGTTGTTAGTTGATATAATTAAGTGTTTCTGTTACACGTAATCAGCAACAGCTACTTTTGCTAATTGTTTGTATAATAATAAAAAGATAATCTGTGAAAAAAAAGAAGAGCTCCAATACTTTTTTTTTGTTTCTTGTTAAATTATTTTAATGTGATAGTGATATCCCATAAATCGGATGTTTTGGCAAATAAAAGTGAAAAAGCTTTGAAATTTAGCTATTTCCAAGGCTTATCAAGGGGAAACGACACAAATATATTTTACTTTAGATCAACACGCTCTCTGTAAAGAATTCTAAAAATAGTGTTGTTAGGGCCTTAATTTTACTTTTTGAAAAAATATTTACGAAAAGGGATTGACTGTAAAATAAAAATGATTTAATGAACGATGCACAGAAGGATTATTTTGTTTTAATAAATAGTTGGATAAAAAAAGAGAGGCTTGTAATCCAAGCCTCTCTCTTTATAATTAGGATACTTTATTTATGTGCAATAGGATCCGGATTTCCATCGGGATCGCCGTTTACATAATCGTCAATAGTTACATGTCCGCTTGTTAAGAGCAATAAACCACATACATGCGGAGAAGACATAGAGGTTCCGCTCATAGTTGTATATCCGCCGTTTTTGTAAGTAGAATAAACGCTTACACCGGGCGCACAAAAATCGACAGGAGGGTTTCCAAAGTTTGAAAAATATGCCCAGTTATCATTTATATCGCAGGCAGAAACCGTATAAAGATTTAAACCATTTGCTCTTGCTGGCGAATAGTTATTTGCATCATCACTTTTGTTTCCTGCTGCCATTGCTACAAAAACCCCTTCTTCACCAAGATTAATTACAGCTTGATCCACCGGATCATAAATTCCGCCACTAAGACTTAAATTAGCAGCATCACCCGCAGTTGCATTTGCAGCAACATAATCTACGCCGGCAATTACTATAGAGTAAGCACCAGAACCTCTTTTATCAAGAACCTTAACAGGTACAACAAAAGCACCGGCTGCCACACCAACAACACCATAGTCATTATCTATTGCAGCAACAGTTCCGGCGCAGTGCGTTCCATGCCCATTGTCATCTTCGGGTGTTGTTGTTTTCAACACAAAAGTTTTGCCTAATGTTTCATTTACATTTAAATCTGGATGATCAAGATCAATTCCTGTATCAATAATCCAGGCTTTATTATTTCCAGTATAAGTTTGTCCACCCCCAACACGGGTAATTCCATAAGGAATGGTTTCCGGTGGATAAACCGGATCAGGAATTGGTTTTCCAAGCATAACCATTTTATCAGGATAAATATTTATGCCGGGTTGTTTTCTAAGTGCAGCAACTTCTGAATCACTTAAATTTAAAGCAAATCCTTCAATAGCAGAAGCATAGGTTTGAAGAAATTTTCGTGGTTTAATGTTTGCTTTAGCTAAGATATCTGCACCCTTCTTGGATACCTTATCTAGATTTGCCTTGTAAGTAGCTCCTTTAGATTTAAGGCCTTTTATTTCCTCATTAAAAACAACAACGTACTGACCGGGAATAATATCCCCTGATTTATAGAGAGAAAGATCATCTGAGGAAGGAGTAACAATATTGCTATCTTCTTGTTGACACCCGATTAGGGCTAACAGAATAGCAGCAAGGATCAAGAGAACGGACTTTTTCATAAATTGAACCTTTAATTATGTTGGTGAATGATGTTGATTGGATTTGTGGAATTTTAATGCCGTAAATAATATATAATAACAAATTTTGTGAAAGAGTTGTATAATAATAAAAAGAAAATGTTTCAAAAAAAATAGAGAGGGTAATTATTTTTAACAATTTGCTTTAAATCATCGATGATTCATTCAAAGAATAGGCAGTAATTAATAATATTTATAATAACTTTAATTAATTTATTACTACGATTTTATAATATTCAAAAAACAAAGCTGATAGAAAGTATAAACTGTTACTAAAATTTAATCCATGGCGAAGCGTTAAAGATCTTCCGCGTGATATGTGGGTGTTGTTTTACACTACACTAATCAACCGCTCAGGAACAATGGTTATTCCTTTTCTTGTACTTTATCTTACTCAAAAAATAGGAGTAACTGCATCCGAAGCAGGGACTGCATTACTTGTTTATGGAATTGGCGCCTTTGTTTCTGCTCCGTTAGCAGGAAGACTTGCTGATAAAATCGGTGCACTTAAAGTAATGAAAGCTTCACTCGTTGGAACGAGTTTGTTAATGCTTGTATATGGGTTTATTACAAATTATTATTTGATACTTATATTTTCGTTTTTGCTTTCTATCGTTAACGAAGCCTTTCGCCCCGCTAATCTTTCTTTAATTTCAGAAATAGTAACTCCTTCTCAAAGAAGGATCTCATTTGCGTTAAACCGTCTTGGAATAAATATTGGGATGAGTATTGGTCCTGTTGTT
>JALHTS010000717.1 GCA_022865965.1 Ignavibacteriaceae bacterium | reverse complement strand
GTCATGGTCGGCAGAATCCTCTATAGTAATTACACCATCCGCACCGATACCGTTTCTTCTATCACATAATTTTGGGATGACAGTATTTGAAAGAACAAATTCAGGATTTAGATTTTTATCGATAACGATAAAATCATTTCCTGCACCACTCATCTTTGAAAATAAAATTGAATCCATTTTACCCTCACAATTTAGGAGAATAGCAGATGGTTTTCAATAAAAATAATTGTTATTTATTTGTAAAATATTGTGTGAGAAAAGAGGGCAACAATGAGTCGCCCCTTTGTGAAAAGATTACTGTTTCACCATCATTGCTAATTCCTGAGCAACTCTGGAGTTATATTCGAAAGCCAATTTTCTATAATTTACAAGATCAACAATGGTTCCGATAAAACATAAACCAGCAGTAAAAAAGTATAAAATACCGAGTCCAATGTTGTTTAATAAAAATCGGTGAATTCCAGCAAAGCCAAGAAATCCAACTAAGCAGACTAGCAAGATCATCATAGGATCTTTTCTTCGCGAACTGTATGCCATTGCAAAATTTTGAGCTTGTGTATCGCTCATTTCTTTGATTAGCATTTGAACATAGTTCATTTCTTCCCCTTCAAGACCGGGCAAAAGTTGTAATATGTTAGGCATATTGGTTCCTTTCTTTCGAAATTAATATTTTGTGAATTGATAAATTTGTTTTCAATATCGATATGATTCTAAAAATTAAAATAATAACAGCTGGTATTCCAAGAATATGAGTTTGAAAAGACTCAACAATATTTCCTGAGAATAACAAAGAAATTGATCTTCCTAAACCGCAGCCGGGACAATATTCAAAACCCAAATTGGATAACGGGCAAATAGTAAAATGCGCATCTGCAGGATTAAAAAAGAATGCCAGATAAAACAAAGCTGCAGTCCAAACAGCGCCTTCAAATCCCAGCATTTTTAAGTTAAAACTAATCTTAGAAATGACTCTGGAAAATAAAGTTTGTAATCTGCCTGGTAATGAATATTTAGCAAATGATCTCATAATTTTATCGATTTACCTTAAACAACATAAATAAACAGAATGCTCAAATCAATTACTGTGTGATGGAAGGCAAAAAAGTATCGGTGAAACACAGTAAATTTATCGGTGAACTTTTCTCGGTTGTCACGAACCATGAGTCTGTCCGAATACTGTCATTCCGAACTAGTTTCGGAATCTAACCCTTTGAAAATGATTTAAATGAAAGACTTTGAAACAAGTTCAAAGTGACAATAACTAGTTCTCGGACAGACACCCATTCCGTGACAAAAACAGTGAGGTGTAAAGTAAAAACAAACTAGTCCAGTCACGGTGTGGACCGTGACTGCCTAATAATGTGCCGGTAAACAATAACAAGAATTATATTAGGAAAACTGCTTCTAATTTTAATCAAAATTAAGCAATTGATTTTCAGAAAATATTAATCTAATATTCTATTGAAGTTTTTACCTTTTTGGTGAAATGAATACAAGAGTTTCCAGCCCGATTTATCATTCCTATCCTTTTATTAGGAGTTACAATTCTATAATCTTCCAATACAAAAGGCATTTAATTAATCAAAAAAATCAATGAGGTGTAATTATGAAAGCAGTGAGCATAATTTCGCTCACAATTATTATTTTATTAACATTAAGTGTTTATGCACAGGATATAAATGTTCACACCGTAATTGGGAAAAATCAGTCAGAAGTGGTTAAGAAATTCGGTAATCCTGTTCACAAAGACGACTCAAACCAGGCGATGGTTTGCATGTTTTATAAGAGCAATAACCGAACAATGGTTTTTGTAGCCGACAAAGACGGAGTCTATCAGGCAGAAGCATCTGCATTTTTTGAAAACGAACAAACTGCAAGAAATAAAATGGATGAGTTCATCTCCGAGTCAATCAAAAATGAATTTAGTGCTGATACGGTTTCCGTTTCAGATTTTTGTTTGTATAAAAAAGGTGTAAAAGTTGATCTTCAGTTATCAGAAAACAAAATAAGTAAAAAGTATGAAATAAAAGTAAAAGCTAACAGAACGGAAGATTAACTACTCTTGTTAGAAAAGATGCTAATTCCTTTATATATCCTCTTAATGCTGTAAAACTAATTTTTGTTAGTTTTTCAGTTTTATTACTTAAATCTTTTTTTTAGATGGATTATTCTTTTCCCGGTGCAGGTACACCTTTTATATATGTATGAAGCTGGTCGATCACAAATTTATTATCATCAAGTACAGCATTTACTATATCACCTATGGAAACTAAACCAACCAAATCTCCCTTATCCATAACAGGTAAATGCCTTATTCGTTTTTGTATCATAATTGCCTGTGTATTTATAATAGTCTGATCAGGATCAATACAGATAACTTCCGAAGACATAATTTCCTTTACAGGAACTTCTTTTGAGAATTTACTTAGGAGAGCTATTTTTCTCGCATAATCTCTCTCGCTCATTATTCCGCATAATTTTTGTCCTTCAAGAACGAGAACGGCACCGATATTTTTGTCAGCCATTAATTTCAATGCATCGTAAACAGTAGTATCAGGTGAAACTGAATGGATCTGATTTCCTTTCTTTTCTAATATCTGACGAATTGTTTCCATATTCTCTCCTTTT
>JALHTS010000716.1 GCA_022865965.1 Ignavibacteriaceae bacterium | reverse complement strand
TTGTGCTCTGCTCCTTAGCCTCAGCCTCTCCCCTTTCACCATCCCGTTACAAGTTTGATATAAAAATTTCTTCCCGGTTCAATAGTCATTCCTCCGCGTGTGGTAGATAAATGACTTCGGTATGATTTGTTAAAGATATTATCCACCCCAGCAAATAACTGTAAATGTGCTGGAGCAAATTCTATATTCTTTACATTAACCGACAAATTAAAAATTGCATAACCAGAAGCAGCTATCTCACCAACAGCAATATCATTTTGTGCTGCATAGATTGTTGATGATAATTCCGTTTCAATATCGTTTACTAAAGACATTTTCAGACCAAGCGTTCCATTTAGTGGAGGAATCTGCGGAAGATTCGTGTCTTCTGAAAGATCATCGCCTTTAACAAAAGATGCTGTTGAATAAATCAACCAATCTTTATAAAAGTTATAATTGACCATCAAATCGAATCCGTACAACCGTGCTTCGCCAATGTTAGTTTTAATCTGCGCAAGTCTTTCCTCAAACATTCCCGGTTTTTCCACAACAATGTCGGTAATGTAATTATAAAATATACTGGAAATTATTTTCACATTTGACGAGTAGTATCTGATCCCAAAATCCGTTGAATATCCTTTTTCGGGTTTAAGATTCGGATCACCAATTCTTACAAGACTACCAAGATCTATGTACTGAAATCTTTCTTCAAGCGATGGTGAGCGGAATGAATAACCAAGACTTAAAGTAAGATCAAGATTTGATGTTACTGAAAAATTCAATCCTAAATTAGAACTGTAAGAGATATCATTCACTTCGGTTTTTTCCCAGATAACTTTTTGAGTCGGAGGAGAATAATCAATTATACCATTGTTAATTTCATAAAGAGGATTAAGAGTTGTCTCACCTGATACAACAATTTTATCAACACGTGCACCGAGAGAAAATTTTAATTTATCTTTCAGCATTTCATAATCATCCTGGGCAAAGAATCCTATACATTGAAATTTTGAATCCGGTAATGGTTTTTCAGCAATAACTTTATTTATTAATGTGTTGACTACAGTGGTACCTGTTGAATCAAGTGTTTCAATTAACTGGTACTTTAAACGTTCTCCGTTATAACTTCTGCTCCAGTAGTCTATGCCAAGCATAAGAAGATTGTTCCGGGCAAAAATCAAATTTGTTTGAGCAAGAAAATTGTGACTGTTATGATCTGCCCGTGGAATAATTTTTAATACGCTCACTCTTAGTGGAAGGAAACTTCCTCCACCGGGAATATACTGTACAATGTTAGGAATGTTTTCAACATCTCTTAAAATAAATTGATGCGAATATCTTACAAGAATTTTGCTGAACACCGAAGAAATATTTTGGATTTCGTATCCTGCAGAAATTAATTCTCTTTTTTCATTAGGATAACGAACATCTGCATTATCAGGGAAAAGCGGGGCAGCTCCTGGAATTCCAATATCTTCTGCTTTGAATAACTGATAATTAAACTTTAACAAATGATTGTTGAATGGTTGAATGTTCATAGAAGCTGATAAACTGTAATCAGTAAATTGACTATTCTTTAATTCTCCTGAAGGTGTCTGAATGTTATCAGCCTTTCTGTAGGAACCTGAAATTTTTGACGACCAGAAATATCCGGAGTTAAATATATTTCCGGAGATAGCTCTTAAGTTGTTTACAGAATTATAGCCAAGAGAAACACTTCCGCTATTAAGATAATTTTTATTGAATGAAGGCTGTCGTGAAACAATATTTACTATTCCGCCTGTTGCACCTGTACCGTAAACTGATGATGCCGCACCTTTTATAACTTCGATTCTATCAACATCATTAAGATTAATCATAGATAATCTTGCAGAAATATCATTAGCTGTTTCAATTCTTGTTCCGTCAATAATTGTAACTATATTATTCCTGCTAAGTCCTCTTATATTAAGATCAGTTGACCATACGCCGTCACTTATCAT
>JALHTS010000715.1 GCA_022865965.1 Ignavibacteriaceae bacterium | reverse complement strand
TGTTCGTCTGCACTTAAAGTACCTGAATCATCCCATTCAGGTATTTCAGGAATATCGGATTGTTTCTCTTTAAGAAATCGTTTTAAGTATTCGAAACTTCTGTATGCATAGACTAAAGCTTCTAATAAGGAATTGCTGGCAAGTCTGTTTGCACCGTGAACTCCAGTCATTGTAACCTCACCGCAAGCAAACAATCCTTTTAATGAAGTTGCTGCGTTAAGATTTACCATTACACCGCCACAAGCATAGTGTGCAGCAGGAACAACAGGGATGAAATCTTTTGTAATGTCAATTCCGTTTTGCAATAAAGTGGTATAAATATTTGGGAATTTATCTTTTGTTTCATCCTGATTTTTGTGAGTAATATCAAGATAAACAAAATCATCTCCCCTTTTTTTAAGTTCATTATCAATTGCTCTTGCAACAATATCTCGCGGAGCCAGTTCCTGTCGTAAATCATAATTTTTCATAAAAGCATTTCCATCCATAGTTCGTAATATTCCACCATATCCTCTAACGGCTTCAGAAATTAGAAACGAAGGAGTATCATAAGAATTTTTTGTTTCTATCTGATAGAAAGATGTTGGATGAAATTGAATGAATTCCATATTAGCTATCTTTGCTCCGGCACGATATGCCATTGCAAATCCATCGCCTGTTGCAATACCCGGATTTGTGGTATGAAGATAAACCTGTCCCAGCCCGCCAGTAGCAAGAATGGTTGCTTTCGCAGAAATTTTAATAACCTTGTTTTTAGTTGAGTCAAGCACATAAGCACCCCAGCAATTACGATTGTTCAATTTTGACTCTTTCAATCCAAGTACATTATGCTCAGTCAGCAAATCTATAGCAATGGCATCTTCAATAATTTTAATATTATTTTTTTCGTTCACAGCTTCTATTAAGGCTCGTTCAATTTCCTTTCCCGTAAGGTCTTTTGAGTGAAGGATGCGGGGCATTGAATGTCCGCCTTCTCTTGCAAGATCATATTTGCCGTTTTTTTGAGTGAATCTTGTACCAATCTTTATAAGATCTTTAATTCTTTGCGGTCCTTCTTTTACCATTGATTCAACAGCTTCCCGATTACACAATCCCGCACCGGCAATAAGCGTATCTTGAATATGTTTTTTAAACGAATCTGAAGAATCGATTACAGAGGCAATTCCACCCTGAGCATAGTTTGTATTTGATTCAGCTTTATCTTTCTTCGTAACAAGAATAATATCTGCGAACCCTGAAATCTTTAGTGCAGCGAATAGACCGGCTATTCCGCTTCCGATAATTAAAACATCGGTCTTAAGCGACATAATTTTTTCTCTAAAATTTATTTAATACTTAATGGAAATTAAATGAAGAATACGGTAACAGCAAGTACTATAATGAGTGCAATAATAAGAAAGTAATTTAGTGCTGTTATCATAAGGCTTACTGATTTGCTCGCAGTTAAAGCATAATTTGCTTTATAATTAAGAAAGACAGACCATAAAATCATTCCTAACTCAAATGAAAAAAGTATATAAGCAATTGTCGTTTTTACTTGAAATGGATTAGGATTGTTCGAAAAGAGATAAGCGCCAAATACAATTAATTCTATCGGGAATAAAATTATAACTGCAAAAAGATTCGGAACGGTTGAATAAATGTTTAGCGAATATATGTCCCTGAACCTTACTTTGTAATCTTTTTTATTTAATATAAATGAAATAAGTGTTGATATTAAAACAAATAAAACAATAACAGAAGAAAGTACACTTAAATAACTCATAATTAGTGGTGTAGTTGATATTGCCGACTCTGATAAAATTAAGGAAACAAAACGGCTCAATATTAGAATTCGTAATGCAAAAAGTATTGTAAGAAAGACAATAAAATTTTTATGTTCTGAAAATATTATTTTTTTGAAGGCAGTAGATGGTGATTCAGCAATTGATTCGATAGTTTCCCCAATATCAATATTAGATACCTTGTCTCGTATAAAGTATTTGCAGCTGGTGCAGATATGAGTATAAATAGAATTTTCAGCAGAACAATTTTTGCAGATGACAGCGTTTTTCATCTATGCCTCAAAAATTAATACGGATATTTAATTGCGGAGTTCTTGTAAGATATTCTTCGCTAACAGTAAAATCAAATAAGTGTGCATCCACATAAGCATCAACAAGATTAAGTAAATAGGT